>FAON01000012.1:365000-528056 GCA_001485605.1 Candidatus Kryptobacter tengchongensis | reverse complement strand
TGCTCTTCAATAAAAAGCAAATCGTTTTTTAGCTCAGATATAATAATTCCCATAGGAGTGATATCTATCCCAACGCTTTTGATTCCCATAAGAGAGGCTTCGTGGGTAGTAGTCCCAGAACCATTAAATGGGTCAAGAATAATCGAGCCTTCTTTTAATTTGAAAGCATTGATTAAAGTTCTTACCACTCTTGGATAAAATTTCCCCTTGTATGGATAAAGATTATGAAAGGCATAAGCATTAGTATCGCCAAATTTATCCACCAGGTCAGTATAAAGGGTTGTTTTCCCTTTAACTTTTTCAAGATGGGCAACTCTTAATCTAATAAATTCCTCGTCACCTTTGAGTTCAACTACTCTATTTATAGGGTCAATCGTGTATTTGTCGGTTAATCCCTGTAATTCCAAATCCAAAAATTCTAAATCAGCCAATGTCTGCATCCAAAAGCCAAATATGGTATCTCCTTTAGGAAGAACATAATTTGCAAATTCCTTAGCATAGGCCTCCATAATCTCTTCATAAGATGAAAACTCGCAACTTCCAAACATTGTTGTTTGTTTCCTTTGTTTTTGTGGTAAGGTATTCTTAGTCATATCTTATTATCTCCTCTTTCATATTGAAATTTGCCAATAATATTCCGCTAAATTTTTTCCATACTGTAAATTGTTTTCATCTGCTTTTTTGAGTAAGTTCTCTTGTTTTGTGTTACTCTTTTTAACGCCTCCTCACCTATCCACTTATCTATTACACCTCTCTTAAACTGCCACTGACCAGCCCTTGAAACAGGTGCAGTAATCTGGAGAATCTTTTTATTTGTTCCTACTATCTCCCATATCCCGCTTAATATCCCCTCAGAGATTGTATTTTCAAACCCCTGTGGACTGCTTATGACATAGACTTTTTCTCCAACACTTGCCTTTTCAATATCTCCAAGTCTTACAGTGGGGAGATTTTCTCCCTTTATTTTTAGAATAACAAGGTCATTTTCTTTATCTATATGAATTAAACCTTCAACATCTACGGTTTTATCCCCTACCTTTATCTTGATATTCCTTGCGTTGCTTATAACATGGTAGTTTGTAACTATGGCTCCATCTTCCCTCACAATAAACCCACTTCCCTGACTTATCCGATTGCCTTTTTCATCATAAGCAATTACTATCACAACAGCCTTGCTGTTTTCCTTAAAAATCCTGTCTGCATCAGCAAAGGAAATAGACGGAAAAAGGAGTAATAGGACTGTCAGGATTATGTAAAGCAAAGAGCGGTAACTTTTTCTTAAAGGCTGATTAAACATTTTGACCTCCATGTTAAGTCTCCCTCTTATTTTACCACATATTGCTCTGTCCAGTATTATTGAATGAACGCTTTAAAGTTGTTGAAGCTCAAAGCCTTTCCCGAAGTGATCACTTCGCCGAAACTGAGCATGATTTATATCATAGAACTTTTATCAGACAAAGCAATATGTATTTTTTCTTAAGTCAATAATCTCACCGATCTTTAACTTAAAATGCTCACACCTCTCAAGGATCAACTTTTCTCCCACGCAAAATCAAAGAATAAATAATTAAAAGGGGAAGTGCCGAAGGTGGGAGTCGAACCCACACGGGGTTTAGAGCCCCACGGGATTTTGAGTCCCGCGCGTCTTCCAGTTCCGCCACTTCGGCATCGCAATTAAAATATATAAATCAAGAACTTTTTTTGCAAATAACCGCAATAAACAACATCAACCCATAACGCAATTTATAGCCACAACATTAACTATATCCTCAACACTGCAACCCCTTGAGAGATCAAAGCATGGTTTTTTCAATCCCTGAACTATCGGACCAAGCGCCTCAGCTCCAGCCATTCTTTGAGCCATTTTATATCCAATGTTTCCAGCATCAAGATTTGGGAAAATTAACACATTCGCATTACCTTGAACGGGGCTGTTAGGAGCTTTCCTTTTCGCTACCTCTGGGACAATAGCTGCATCAAGTTGAAGCTCACCATCAATTATCAATTCTGGCATTTTCTGCCTCGCAATTTGCGTAGCTTGAACAACTTTATCAACCATCTCATGCTTTGCGCTTCCCTTCGTTGAGAAAGAAAGCATTGCAACAATAGGCTCTTCTCCAGTTAACTTTTTATGATTTATCGCAGTTGAAATGGCAATATCCGCAAGTTGTTCCGCAGTTGGATTTGGAACAACAGCACAATCAGCAAAAGAATAAACCTTGTTTGGAAAAACAATCAAAAAGAAACTTGAAACAATTGAAATCCCATCCATCAAACCAACCACTTGAATCCCAGCCCTCAAAACATCCGCAGTTGTTGAAATTGAACCAGCAACGCTTCCATCCGCAAACCCTTCTCTTACCATCATCGCTCCGAAGAAAAGTGGATTCTTCATCGTCTCCTTCGCCTCTTCAAAACTTATACCCTTATGCTTTCTCAAGTTATAAAATATGTGCACAAAATCGCTCATCTTCTCTGATTTCAAAGGATTCAATACCCTTATCCCTGATAAATCAACTCCAATTTTTTCAGCAAGTGAATAAATTTTCTCATCATCACCTATTAATGTGACATTAGCAATTTTTTCATCAACAATTATCCTTCCAGCTTTTAAAGTTCTCTCATCCAATGCATCTGGAAGGACGATGTGCTTTTTAAGTTGTTTTGCTTTTTCTCTGATTTTTTCAAGTAAGGTTATTCCTGACATTTTACTTTCACTTAATTTTGTTTTAAAAAAAATCTATGACAACGCCCATCTCAAAATTTCATCCTTCAAAACTCTTCCACCAAGAATTACACTATCAGCCCCAGCATAAGGAAAATAAAGATACCTATCATAGAAATACGCCCCGCATATAAACAACACATTGTTCACTCCAAGTTCTATGTCGCCAGTTTTTTCAAATTTTGTCTCAGGACGCATAAATGGTTCAAATCTTTTCACAAACTTTACATAATTTTTCTCGTCCTCTTCTACAATTGCCAACCCGAGGTCATACTCTCTCTCACCGTTTCTTCCCAGATTTCCAATGTGATAAATCAAGAGATATTTCCCCGATTCAATCTTTAATGGTGGGGCGCCCGCGCCATTCCATGTTCTTTCAAATTCTTGATTTAAAATCACATCAATCAAAACCCCTTCATCCCTCCATTCACCAAGTAGATCATCAGCCGTGGCATAATGAATCACCATTGCATTTTCACCTTCCATAGGGCGATGAAGCAAAACAAATTTCCCATTTATCTTTTCCGGGAAAAGAACAGCGTTTTTATTGTCAACTTTGTTAAGCTCACCCCTCAAAACCCCGTGCTTTACCCAATGCAAAAAGTCCTTCGTCTCCGCTACGCATATATTGATTTTGTTTTTCTCCTTCCCGCTTTGATAACCAGTATAAAACATGAAGTATCTATCTCCAACTTTTATGACTCTTGGATCTTCAACCCCAAGGTTTTCAAATTCTTCTTCTGGTCTAAGAATCGGATGGGGAAATCTTTTGATAAGTTTTAAATCAGGTGTAAAAATAGCAAGCCCAAGGGAAGAACGCCTGTAATCATATTCAACCGACGCCTTCCCTTGAGCCCTGTAAATTAGAAAACAAAGGGAATTATATTTTTGAAGCTCGCTTAAAGTCTCTTTATCTGGCTTTATTGACTCAATTATTCTGCCGATTTCCTCTTTATCCTCAATAAGAACACAGGCTGGGTTGAAAACAACCCTACTTTCCCACGGGTTACCTTCAACTTTTTCAAGTATCGGTTTCCCTGAGTTTAGCCTTTCAACTTTGAACATCGCCTAAAATCTATCGTCTCTTCTCGTAGTTCCAATAATACTACTCTTGTTTTATTTTTGTTTGTTTCTGCTTCTCATAGTTCCAAGTAAGTTTCCCCTCAAGATATTCTTCTATCGCAACATCCGTTGGCTTCGGCAATCTATCAAATTCCTCAGCGATTTTAACCTGCTCTGGTGGCGCTTTCAAAACTCGCTCGTCATCAACAATTTTAGGGGTCTCCTCTTCTGAACTTGCCTGCTGTTGTGCTTTAAGTGCTCTCATCTCCTCAAGCCGTTTGTTGAACATAATTTTTCTCTCATCATTTATCTGCCTTGCTCTCTTCGCCATTATAACGATTGCCTCATAAGTGTTTCCAGCAATCTCCTGAATCTTCTTTAAATCAAGTGGTTTAATCCCCATTTTAAAGTTTATCTTGCTTTTTGTTTTTAATATTCATGCTTTTGAATTGCTTTCCATTTTTCAATTTCATTGAAAATCGCTCTTTCAACGGATTTAACCGTATCCTCAAGTTTATCATTGACAAAAATATAATCAAAATATATCGCTTTTTCAAGTTCCATCGGGACTCGCTCAAGCCGTTTTTTTAACTGCTCTTCCGATTCCGTCCTCCTTCGCCTCAACCTCTCCTTTAGAGTTTCCATATTTGGTGGTTTAATGAAAATTAAAACAGAATCATCAGGGAATTTTCTCTTTATGGAAATTGCGCCGTTCACATCAACATCAAAAAGTAAAACATCACCGTTTTTTAATGCGTCTTCAACCACGCTTTTCAATGTCCCATAATAATTCCCGTAAATCTCCTCCCATTCAAGCAGTTCTCCATTCTGAATCTTTTTCTCAAATTCCTCCCTCGTAACGAAAAAATAATCTCTCCCATCAACTTCACCATCTCTTTTTGGTCTTGTAGTTGCTGAAACTGAAAACTTTACAAACGGAAATTTTTCAATTATCTTCTTGGCAATCGTTGTCTTTCCCGAACCACTTGGAGCTGAAACAACTATTAATCTTCCTCTCACCATTTCACCAAAGTTTAAATTTTATTCAACATTTTGTAATTGCTCTCTGATTTTTTCGATCTCTTCCTTGATAGCAACAACAAGATAGGTTATTTGAGCATCTTCAATTTTAGCACCTATCGTTGTAGCCTCACGGAGCATCTCCTGAAGCAAAAAATTTAATCTCCGCCCAACTGCAACATCATCACCTTTTAATGTCTCAATGAAAAATTTTATATGACTTTTCAATCTAACACACTCCTCCGTCACATCAATTTTATTCGCAAGCCAGACAAGCTCCGCCTCAAGACGACTTTTATCAAATTCAACATCTTTGAAAACTTCCTCAATCCTCTGCTTCAATATACTTTGCTTTGATTTCAAACTTCCCTCAGAAAGCGTCAAAATTTTCTCAAGATTATCCGAGATTAAATTGATTCTGTTTTCAATATCTCTTGAAATTTCAATCCCTTCTTTTCTCCTTGCCAAGACGAGTTTATCCAGCGCTTCATCAATTGCTTTTTTTACAACCTCCCAATGCTCATCCGAGATATTATCCATAGAATTTGATTCAAATATCTCGCGAAACATCAACAAATGTTCAAGTTTTATCTCACCTTTAACTTTTGTCTTCTTTTTTATTTCCTTGAGCAACTTCACAACATGGGATACGAAATCAAAATTAATTTTAAAAGGCATCAAATATATTGGGTCAATCTCAATATCAATTGAAACCGTGATCTTCCCTCTTGAAACTTTCTGGCGTATCAACTCCCGTATTTCAAACTCCTTTGGCTGGAGAATTTTCGGGAGCTTTGTGATCACCTCAAGAAAACGAGAATTTAAACTTTTCATCTCAACCGAAACAAAAATCCCATTTTGCTTAACCTCAGCTTTTCCAAAACCAGTCATACTTGAAAGCATAAGCACATGCGGGAAAATTTAGTTGGAACTTGCTCTGACAGAGTTTAAAAGATACGCTTTTATGAACTCATCTATCTCCCCGTCCATAACTGCTTGAACATTTGATGTCTCATAGCCAGTTCTATGATCCTTAACAAGATTATACGGGTGAAAAATATAGGAACGAATTTGATTTCCCCATTCTATCTTTTTCTTTTGCTTTTCAAACTCATCAAGTTTTTCTCTTTCTTTCTCCTTTTGCAGTTGATATAATCTTGATTGAAGCAAACGTAAAGCCCTCACCTTATTTTGGTATTGAGAACGCTCACTCTGACATTGCACAACAATTCCAGTTGGTATATGTGTGATTCTAACCGCAGTTTCAACTTTATTAACATTTTGACCACCGTGACCACCAGCTCTAAATGTTTCAATTTTCAGGTCATCTGGATTTATCTCTATCTTCACATCGTTCTCGTCAATCTCTGGATATACAAAAACAGAAGCAAATGATGTATGCCTTCTCTTGTTCGCATCAAATGGAGAGATTCTAACAAGCCGATGAACACCGCTTTCTGCTTTAAGATAGCCGTAAGCATATGGACCTTCAATTTCAACAACAGCACTTTTTATCCCTGCACCATCCCCTTCAAGTATATCAACCACAGTTGCGTTATACCCATTCCTTTCCGCCCACCTCAGATACATCCTTAAAAGCATCTCAGCCCAGTCCTGCGCTTCAGTGCCACCTGCACCGGAATGAATCGTCAAAATTGCACTCTTTGGATCATCCTCACCATTTAAAAGATTTTTCAGCTCAAGCTCATCAATTTTCTTCTCAAGCTTCTTTATCTCCCTTTGTAATTCACCTGTAAATGTAATATCCTGAGATTCCTCGGCAAGCTCAACAAGAACCCTTGAATCCTCAAGCATTCTTTGAGCAATTTCCCATTCACTTAGCCATTCTTTAATTCTGCTTATCTCCTGCATAATTTTCTGCGCCTTTGGAAGATCGTTCCAAAAATCAGGACTTGTGGTTTTCCCCTCAAGTTCAGCTAACTGCTTACGCTTCCCTTCTATGTCAAAGAAACCTCCTTAAAGTTTCAAACCTTTCAGCAAGCTCATCAATTTTGGTCTTGAAATTCTCAAACATCTTCATTCACTCCCTTTTTGTTTTGGATTTAAAGATAACAAAAATTTTTGAATTTACAAACTATTGCTTTTTTCGGCTCAATTTTTTATTTTGAAAAAAATTAATCTCAATTGAAAATGACAGCTAAAGACACTTTCTGGGCGAACATATTTAAAGGAAAAAAGAAAAGAGACGAGGCTGTTGAAAATATACTCAAAGAAGTCCCTGCCTTTTCGCATCTTGAACCAAAAGAAATATCACTCCTTGCTTCAATCGTCCACAAAAGAGAATACAAAAGGGGAGAATATATCTTCTATCAAGGAGACCCTGGGCTTGGGATGTATATAATTCAAGAGGGGGAAGTTTTAATTCAATACACTGATCCTGATGGAAATAAAAAAGATCTTGCCATTTTAAAAGATGGCGATTTCTTTGGTGAAATCGCTCTTATAGATGAATCACCACGCTCAGCTTCTGCGATTTGCCGAACGGATTGCTATATAATTGGCTTTTTTAGACCTGACCTTTTTGAAATAATTGAAAGACACCCTAAACTTGGAATCAAAATTGTCTTGAAACTCGCAGAAATAATCGCCGAAAGATTGAGAAGAACAAATCAAGAAGTAGCACAATTAAAAGCCGAACTTGAAACATTGAGATCAACTATTGAAGAAAAAAATATCCAAAGGTAAAAAAGCAAAAATGAACGAAATCAAAAAAATTTTAATCCCAATTGATTTTTCAGAACACTCACTTCACGCCCTTGAGTATGCTAAATTTTTTGCAGGGAAATTTAACGCCGAACTTATACTTTTAAATGTCGTTGAGCCTGTTGTCTTCATCACCGATTTAACAATGGGTCAAATCAATATCCCATCAATTGAGAGCGAACTCCTTCAAAAATCTGAAGAAAAAATTAATGAACTTGTAAATAGTCTAAAAAATGAATACAATGTCCGTGGCGTTGTAAAACTTGGTAAACCATATGTTGAGATAATTGAATTTTCAAAGAACGAAAACATTGACCTTATCGTCATAGGTTCACACGGACACACCGGGGTTGAACACCTTTTATTCGGTAGCACAGCAGAAAAGGTTATAAGGAAAGCAACTTGTCCTGTTTTGATAATAAGACCATCTATCAAGAAATAAAATTTTAATTTCTCTTTTCAATTAAAGCAGTTTCCCCTGCCTTTATAATTTTCAAGAATGAATCAACTTTTAAACTTGCGCCTCCAACAAGAGCCCCATCAACATCTGGTTGTGAAAGAAGTGAATAAGCATTTTCAGGTGTAACGCTTCCACCATATTGAATTGTTAAATTCAGTGCCACATCCCTATTAAATAAACCAGCAACAAGTTCCCTTATAAATTTTTGTGCCTCCTGCGCCTGCTCGGGCGTAGCGTTCCTACCTGTTCCAATCGCCCAAACAGGTTCATACGCAATTACAACTTTACTCATCTCATCATAAGTTAAACCATCAAGAACACCCCTTACTTGCTTTTCAAGGACTTTAAATGTGTCGCCTCTTTCTCTTTCTTCAAGCGTCTCACCAACACAAACTATGGGTTTTAAGTCAAATTCAATTGCCCTTTTAACTTTCCGATTGACGAATTCATCGGTCTCACCAAAGTATCTTCTTCGCTCCGAATGTCCAAGGATAACATATTCACATTTTACCGATTTCAACATCTTCGGCGAAATTTCCCCCGTAAATGCTCCTTCAACTTCATAAAACATGTTCTGCGCCCCAAGTTTAATACCCGTTTCCTTCAGAATCTCAAATGCGACAAAAAGTGATGTAAATGGAGGACAAACAACAACTTCAACACTTAAATTTTGACCGATCAAATTGTTTTTTAAAGGAAGTAAAAATTCAAATGTCTCTTTAATGTCTTTGTTCATTTTCCAGTTTCCAGCAATTATCATTTTCCTCATTTTTCAGATTTTTCCCCTCTTTTATTTAAAAATAAAAAAGGCATCCCGAGGAAGGGATGCCCAATTCAATTTTACGAGCAACCGCTCGTTGAGCCACAATTAGGACAGACATAACAAGAGCCTGCCCTTTGCATTATCGTTCCACAGCTTGGACAGGGAGGAGCATCAGACTGTGATTCAAAAATTTGTTTTTCATACTTTTCAATCGCTTCACTCCTTAATCCGACCTTTTCCACCTGCGATGAATAAATCCCATTCAAAATATCAGTGTAATCAACATTGCTTGGTTGCTCATCCGGGGTCAAGAACTTTTTACCAAGCCATCTGAAAATATAATCAATAATTGACTTTGCAATTGGTATATCCGGATTATTTGTAAATCCGCTTGGTTCAAATCTCATGTGACTAAATTTATCAACGAGAACCTTCAATGGAACTCCATATTGAAGTGCAAGCGAAATTGCAGTTGCAAACGCGTCCATCAACCCACTCAATGTTGAACCCTCTTTGCTCATCGTTATAAAAATTTCACCAGGTGTTCCATCAGGATACATCCCAACAGTTATGTATCCTTCATGACCAGCGACACTAAATTTATGTGTGATTGATTTCCTTTCATCCGGGAGACGACGGCGCACGGGCTTAAATTCAACTTTCTTTTCCTCCTCAGCTGAAACGGATTTTTTATCATCAACACTTGTTGAAAGTGGTTGCGTCCATTTGCTCCCATCTCGGTAAATTGCTATTGCCTTCAAACCCATCTTCCATGCATCAATATATAATTGCATAACATCATCAACAGTTACATCATTTGGCATATTAACGGTCTTTGAAATCGCCCCAGATATAAACGGCTGAACTGCTGCCATCATCTTAACATGACCCATATAATGAATGAACCTCTGTCCCTTCGCCGGTTTAAATGCGCAATCAAATACCGGTAAATGCTCAGGTCTCAAATGTGGAGCTCCCTCAATCGTATCGTTTTTATCAATGTAATCAACTATTTCCTTTATCTGCTTTTCATCATATCCAAGCTTTTTCAAAGCAAGTGGCACAGTATTATTTACAATCTTAAGAAATCCACCACCGACAAGTTTTTTGTACTTAACAAGAGCGATATCAGGTTCAATTCCCGTTGTATCGCAATCCATCATAAAACCAATTGTCCCGGTTGGCGCAATAACTGTAACCTGTGAATTTCTATATCCATACTTTTGTCCAAGTTCATAGGCTTCGCCCCAAACTCTTCTCGCAGTTTCATACAATTCCTTTGGAATAAAGTTTTTATCAATTTTATCAATATAAGACATATGCTTCCTTATCACACCGAGCATCGGTTCCCTATTAAGTTCAAACCCCCTAAAAGGTCCCATTTCCTTTGCAATTAAAGCTGACTGTTTATATGCTTCACCCGTCATAATTGCAGTTATCACTGCGGCATAAGCTCGCGCAGGCTCACTATCATATGGAAGCCCAAGCGACATAAGCAAAGCCCCAAGATTTGCATAGCCAAGTCCAAGTGGTCTATAATCATGACTGTTTCTCTCAATCGCCTTCGTCGGATAACCCGCATTATCAACTATAATCTCCTGAGCGGTTATCATAATATCAACCGCATGGCAAAACGCTTTAACATCAAAAGTTCCATCTTCTTTTCTAAACTTCATCAAATTCAAAGATGCAAGATTGCACGCTGTATCGTCAAGAAACATAAACTCGGAACATGGATTGCTTGCATTTATCCTGCCTGTATTCGGGCATGTATGCCAACTGTTAATTGTTGTATCAAACTGCATTCCCGGATCACCACATAGCCACGCTGCCTCGGCTATCATTCGCATTATATCTCTCGCCTTGTAAGTATCGCATATCTCACCTGTTGTGACATATCTTGTATGCCACTCCCCATCTTCCAAAACCGCCTTCATAAACTCATCCGTTACCCTAACAGAATGATTTGCATTTTGAAATTGAACCGAATCATACGCTCCACCAGGGACATTAAAACCAGGATCATATCCCGCCTTTATCAAAATATGGGCTTTTTTCTCTTCCTCCGCTTTTGACTTTATGAAATCAATTATGTCAGGGTGATCAACATTGAGTATAACCATCTTTGCTGCCCTTCTTGTCTTCCCACCGCTTTTTATAACACCTGCAAAAGCATCAAAACCCCGCATAAACGAAACAGGACCACTTGCAACCCCACCACCCGAAAGCTTCTCCTTTGATGAACGAAGCGTTGAAAAGTTCGTCCCTGTGCCAGATCCATACTTAAAAAGCATACCTTCGGTTTTCGCAAGTTCAAGTATTGATTCCATCGTATCTTGAACCGAATTTATAAAACAAGCTGATGCCTGTGGCTTTTCTTCAACTCCAACATTAAACCATACAGGCGAATTAAAAGAGGCATATTGATTCACAAGCAAGTAAACAAGCTCGTTATAAAAAACATCCGCATCTTCATTACCTGCAAAATATCCATCTTTAATTCCCCAATTCGTTATCGTCCTCGCAACCCTTTCAATCAATTGCTTTACGCTATACTCCCTTTCGGGAGTTCCAACTTGACCGTGAAAATATTTTGACACAACTATATTCGTTGCAAGCATTGACCATGATGCTGGAACTTCAACTCCTTTTTGCTCAAAGACAACTTCACCTTTCTCATTCGTTATCACCGCATCTCTTTTCTCCCACACAATCTCATCAAACGGATGAACATTCGGCTTAGTAAAAAATCTTTTAAACTTCAAACCCCTTTCCAAAGATTTATCTGCAGATAAAGTTTCCTCATCAAGGGCACCTAAAGCCCCCACAGATCTTTTTTTGATCTCATCCATGATAATTCCCTCAAATTAGTTTTTGAATTTAGACTTTTTCAGGAGCTTTCACCTTCACAAAATCGCTTGAGTAAATATAAAAACTTAAAAAACAACAAGCAAACCCCTTACCAAGAATTTACAAAACCACCACTCTATCTATTTTTCAAGATTTCCCTGTTAATGACATCTTGATTACTTGTCGTGTTAAGAACTAATCTCTTAAATCATACAACGACTTTCTTATTATCTCAATACCTTCGTCAACCTCTTCTTTTGTGATTGTTAACGGTGGTCTGAACCTTATTGACCTTTCACCGCAGCCGATCATTACAGCGCCATTTTCATAAACTTTCTTCAAAAACTTCTTCCTAAATTCGGCGTCGGGCAAATCAAAAGCACACATCAATCCACGACCTCGGGCGTTTGAGATAATTTCAGGAAATTCCTCCTGTAATTCAGTTAACTTTTTCAAGAGGTGTTCACCGACAACTCTCGCATTCTCAATCAAATTTTCCTCATGAATTACCTCAAGAATCCTCGCAAACCGAACCATATCCGTCAAATTCCCGCCAAATGTTGAATTTATCCTGCTTGAAACATGAAAAACATTATCCTTTACCTCGTCAACCCTCTCACCAACTAAAATACCACAAACTTGCGTTTTCTTCCCAAATGAAATTATATCTGGCTTGACAAAATGTTCATGCCCCCACATCTTCCCAGTTAAACCAACACCGGTTTGAACCTCATCCATGATATACATGATCTCATTTTCATCACATATCTCACGCAAAGCAACGAGAAACTCTTTTCTAAAGTGGTTATCTCCACCCTCCGCTTGAATTGGCTCAATTATAAGCGCTGCAATGTTGTGTCCATATTCTTTTATCGCATCTTTAATTTGATTTAAAGCAACCCGCTCCTCTTCTTGAACTTTTTTCAAATTTTCTTCAGTCAATGGAAATTTGATCGCAGGATTATGTATCCTTGGCCATTTGAATTTTGGAAAATACTTATGCTTTATCGGATCTGTGTTGGTAAGAGAAAGCGTATAACCAAGGCGACCATGAAATGCTTGACGGAAATGTATAACAACCATTTTTGATTCATCTTCAACCGATTTGTAAAATCCCCTTTCAAGATTCTTTTGCATCTTCCAATCAAACGCAACTTTCAAGGCGTTTTCAACGGCTGGGGCACCGCCTTCAATGAAAAATGCATACTTAAAATAATCTGGAACAGCAAGATTAAAAAATGTCTCAACAAATTCAGCATATTCAGCAGGATAAATGTCAGATAAAGTTGGCTTATTAATCGCAACAAGTGTGAGCTTCTCAAGGAAATCTTTTTCAAGTAATTTCGGGTGATTCATTCCAAGTGCAGAAGAAGCAAAAAAAGAAAACAAATCAAGATAAGCCCTCCCAGTTTTTGCGTCAACAAGACGCCTACCCTGACTGTTTTTAAGGTCAAGAACCATTTCAAATCCATCCACAAGTATGTGCTTTGAAAGCCTGGTGTGAACTTCAGTGGGGGAAATCTTTACCAACATCTCGTTTCCTAATTTTGTTGTTAACTTGTGTTAAATTTAAAAAACCTTACCTCAAAAATCAAAACTTTGACCCGCATCACTTTAAAAATCCACAAACTTTTGCTAAATTAAGCCAGAAATAAAAAGAAATTTCACATTATAACCAAATTATGAGCGAACCCAAATATCTGTCTGAATATCTTGAAGACTTCATCGTGGACGAAGAACAAAAACAGCGCTCTAACGGAAAAATAAATTGGAAATATCTTCTCATACTGCTTCTTCCGCTTGGAACATTAATACTGGTGGCAATTCTTCTCTTTAAAAAGTTTAATTCAACGAAACATAGAAAAAATTCCATAAAAATGGAATCGTCCTGAATTATCGGTCTAACATCAAATCAACATAAAACCGATTTTAGATCTTCACAGCATCAAATAAATTTTGCTTCATCGTGCCCTAAATTAAATCCTGAATTTCGCATAAACCCTAAAGAACCGATAATTATACACCGCTGAACCATATTTTTCATACTGGCTATAAAATTCAAACCGACCCAAGATAAATTTCCCATAAACTCTGTAGTTCAAAGATGTTGGATATTTTGGGTTTTTCGCAACTGCACCAGCAACGCCCAACATAAAGCCAGCCAAAATATCTTGCTCAATGTTTATCTCGCCCCAGTATGTGGAAAGATTATTTGGAGTCCAATATGGGAGAGAATTTACATAAACCGAGTCAAAATCCTCAAAAGCATAAAAACCAACAAGCAAAATTTTCGGATTTTTTCTTGAGATGGTAAAATTAAAATAACTTCCAAATGTTCTTTTTATATTTCCGTCAGAATAAATTCCATAGTCAAATAGCAAACTAAAGCCAAGTAAACTAAAGATTTGATTATAAACCGTCAGCGTGAAATTATCAATTGTTATTTTCTCACTTATCGCCCTAACTCCCTCTCTGTTTTCGCCTCTTCTATATGAAAACTGCGGATAAATTCTATCAAAGAGATTTAAATTGAGTGTGAATTTCCACACTGGAAAACTTCCCTGCGGGTATCTAAACATTCCAACGCCGATCTCAAAATAATTCCCACGTTTCAAATTATATCTGGTTTGGAATATGCCACCATAACCATTGCTTATCTCTTCAATTCTGCCATCAAAAATTTCAACCTTTTCCAGATTTAAACTTATCTCCCAAAATCTGTTAATAAAAATTTTAGATTCAAAAGGATATGTTATCTTCCTGAGCTTATTTGTGTCCCTAAACCATTTCATTTCCCCGATGACATAACTTGAATAATTTTCTTTTATTTCTGCGATTATTTTTCTTGCGATTTGATTTTCTGGCTCAACTTCAAGCAATCTTTCAGCGTAATTTTTGGCTTCATCCCATTCACCAGAATAATAGTGCAGATGTATGGCAAGCTCAAGCGCTTCTTTATGATTTGAAAATTTCCTCAAAAATCTTTTAATCTCCGTTCTTGCTTCATCATTTTTATTATTCCACACCAAAAGCTGACAGAGCAACCAGTGATAATTTGAACTATCTGGAAATATGTTAACAAGTTTTCTATAAAGTGGTATCGCTTTCAATTGCTGCTCGTGCCAGACATATTGCTGAGCAAGCTGAGCCATCGTTTCATAGTCGTATGGGTCACGCTCAATAATTTTTTCATAGATCGTAACTGCATCGGTTGCTCTGTTGTTCCAAATATAAAGTTTCGCAAGTGTTTTATAGAAACTAATGCTATCTGGATACATTTGAACAAGTCTTTCATAAATAGATATAGCATCGGTTTGTCTTCCATCCCACAGATACCACTGGGCAAGTTTGGTCAAAGTTTCATGATCAGAGACGCCATTTTTTAAAAGTGTTTCATAAACATTGATGGCACCGGGGACATTCTCAGTCCACAGGTAAAGCTCAGCAAGTCGCTTTGCGATTTTAAAATCGTTTGGTTCACTGTTAAAAAGTTCATTATAAATTTTTATGGCTTTCTCAATTTCTCCATTTGCGATGAAAAATTCCGCCTGCCCTATCCTTTGAGCTTTCTGATCCTGTGGAAAAGTTAAGGTTTGTAGTATTACGATTAAAACCAAGAGTATTTTCTTCATTTTTAAAGTGTTAAGTTTTTAATTTGCCTTAAAACATATTCCCTTATCTCCGAAGGTTTCTTGGGCGGTTTTAGGATCTTCCCGTTCTCAATTACTTTCTCAAGAAGTGGTTTAAATTCTTCATCGTTAAATTTTTTATTTGCTGGTAAAACAATTCTCTCACCGGTTTTCTCATTCACATAAACCTGCTTCTCCCCGGATAACTTTCCACGCTTTGCAATTGGTCTACCTTCAATCTCAACTATATCCATTGCGAAGTCAAGCACGGGAGCGCTACTTATAGTTGTCCCGACCCCATAAGCATCAACAACTTCATTTAGTTGTTTTATAATTTCTTCATCAATTCCACCACTCACAAAAATTTTAACATTTTCAAAACCACGAATATCAAGCTCCCATCTCACCTCTTTTAAGATCGCAAGAAAATTCCCACGCCTTGAACTTGGGGTGTCAAGTCTCACTCCGTAAAGTTTGTTTCCAAGAGCTTCAGCGATGCGAACCGCCTCAAATTTTTCATCTGCAAATGTATCAATCAATGCAATTCTTGGAACTTTGGGGTCAATTATCTCATCAAAAGCCTTCACAGCTTCAAGCGTATCCCCAAAAAGTAAAATTAACGCATGTGGCATTGTCCCGCTTGCTTGGATTCCAAGAAGCTCCGCCCCTATTGGTGTTGCAACTCCATCACAGCCACCAATATACGAGCTTCTATCAATCATCGGCGTTATAGCTGGGTGCATTCGCCTCGCACCAAAATGAACCACAATTTTATCCCCAGCTGCAAGCTTACACCTTGCGGATTTCGTCGCTATCCCAGATGCTTGGCAGATCAAACCAAGAATTGCCGTTTCATAAACTGCGAAATCAAGATACATCCCTTCAATTGTCATCACTGGCTCATTAGCTCTGAAAACAGTCCCCTCCGGCATTGCTTTAACTGTTACAGGCAATCCCTCAAGAAGTGTGAGAACCTCATCCAGCCCGGCAAAAACTCCCCATTGATAATTTCCAGGAAATTTTTTAACAACAAATTCAACCTTGACATATTTATTTATTCCCTTCGCCCTAAGGACATTTATCGCCCTTTCAAAATATATATCCGTAACTTTGCCCGCTTTTATATCTTCAGGATTTGCTATGTTGAACATTCCTCACCTCCGTTTGTTTTAGCTCAAAATATAAACTTTCAATTTCGCCAATATACCTTTCAAAGCTAAACTTTTCACATACTGTTTCCCTTGCCTTCTTTCCAAGCCGTTTTGCCAATTCTTTATTTTCCATCAGAAGTTTTATCTTCTCTGCGAGATCATTATAATCTCCTTTCTCAAAGAACAAACCATTTTCACCATCTGAGATTATATCAAGAAATCCTGCGTTTCTCGTTGCGACAACGGGTAATTGGGTTGACATCGCTTCAACAAGTGAAAGCCCAAACGCTTCTGCGTGAGATGGAGCAACGAAAATATCTACACCGCACAAAACATCATAAACATCTCTTCTGAAACCAGCCCATATCGTCTTATCACCAATCCCGAGTTCATCCTGAAGTTTGCGTAATTTTTTAAAGTAGTCAAGCTCGCCAACGGTTGGTTCGCCTATAATCAACAATCTAACATTTTCAAATTCACCTGCTAAAATTTTAAACGCCTTAAACAATTCCTCGTGCCCTTTCCCTGGGCTAAAGCGACTCACAACTCCTATTACAATTTCATCATCATTAAAACCAAATTCTTTTCTAACCCTTTCCCGAACATCTTCCTTGAAACTAAATTTTTCAACATCAATTCCAAGGTGAATAATTTTCAATTTATCTTTCCCGATAGGTAAATTTTTCAAAATCCCACTTGCTACATCTTCTGAAGGTGCTATCACGGTTTTGATCTTTTTGTAAATAAATCTATGAAACAGATCTTTTTTCTTCACGCCGATGCCTATTTGAGGATCAAAAACCATCTTCGCCTCACCCCTAAACAAAGATAGCGCAAGTGAAATTAACTTAACATCAGACGAGCGGAAAATATGGATGATATCAAAGTTTTTCTTCCTCAACACATTTAAAAAAATCTTTAAGTTCTCAAAAAATCCATCGCCCAACCCGATTATATCAATTTGTTTCCAGCTTTCGTTCAGAGTTTTGTTAATCTCATGATAAAATCTGCCCTTGGGATTGCACGCAACAGTTAAGCTATATCCTTTCTCCAACATCTTTCTTATAAGCTTTAACACATTCATCTCAAGTCCACCCCAGCTTATCGTTGATATAACATAGAGGAGATCAAATCTCATCTTGTCTCACTGAAAATTTTATTTACAGAATAGACAAGTCCGATAACAAACCAGAAGATTGTCATAATTTCGGCATCACCAAAGCTCCACTCAAACATCCCGCTTATATGAAATGCAAAGAAAGTCCCAATCCCAGCGAGGATGAAATCCCTTAACAATGGTATTGAGGCAAAATTTTTGTAAAAGATAAACATATCAATTAACATCTTTATGAAAAGCCCGATTAAAATAACGAAACCAACTATGCCGAATAAAACAAGCCACATTATAAAGTTATTGTGAAGATGCCCATGCCTTTCATCAGGAGCTGGATTCGGGCGAAATCTTATGTAAATTTTGTAAAGATCAATATCCCCATAACCAAGCAAAGGTTTATGAGAAAACATCTTAACACCCGTTTTCCACATCATATATCTTGCAACCGTCGTTTCGGATTTTGCAACATCGGATAGATGAGTGTATTTATACTTTAACGGAAAAAAGAGATAAAAAATCACAACAAGGAAAACCCAACCTGGGAAAAAATATCTGTATCTTAAAAGAACGATCACAAGTAATCCAACTGTAAAACCAAACCATGCACTTCTCACAAATGTCAAAAGAAATGTTAAATAAGTTGGAGCCATAAGCAAAAGTATCATTGCTCTTTTCCCAAAATTTATCTCCCTGTCAAGATATAGTGGGAAAAGAAGAAGCAAAGTTATCATTTTTAATTCCCCTGCGGTCATTGAGATTTGAAAAACACCAAGCCAAACGATGTCAACCCGAAGATAATAAACCACAAGCTCAATTATTGAAACAAGCGCAGATACAATCCCGAGCCCAAGTATTGCGTTGTAAATTTTCTTAACATCTTTTAACACAAGTATCGCCATATAAAAAACCATAATCAAAAGCACACGCCTTGAGTGATAGAATGCCTCGGCTCTATACTCGGAAAAAATCGCACTTAAAATTTCAACCGCAACAAATGCAAGCAAAAACAAATCAAGCGATGTCTTCAAATTTTTTATCCTTTCGCGATTTAAGATAATTTTCAAAACAAAAAATAATCCAGCGATTGCAAACGCAATTGACGAAACAGCAATTGAAAAAAACACACTCGCAACTTGAAGGACAAGGAAGGAGTAAATGATTAAATCGTAATTTTTTGAGGAAACAAATTTTTTAAGATCCAATCTTTGTTCTCTTTTTTATTTTAGTTAAATAAAGTTGCGATGAATGGCGAATCATCTAAAGCGGTGAAACAAACTTTAAAAATTAAACTGCATCTCATAGAGTTTCCTGTAAAGACCGTCCTGCCTTATTAATTCTTCATGCTTTCCTTCTTGAACAATTCTTCCATTCTCAAGCACAATTATTCTATCGGCATTTCTTATCGTTGAAAGTCGGTGTGCTATCACGAAAACGGTTCTATTCTTCATCAACCTTTCAATCGCTTCCTGAACAAGAATTTCAGATTCGGCATCAAGATTGCTTGTTGCCTCATCAAGGATTAAGATCGGTGGATTTTTCAGCAAAGCCCTCGCTATGGAAATCCTCTGCCTTTGCCCTCCAGAAAGTTTCATTCCCCTTTCGCCTATTAAAGTATCATATCCATCTGGGAGTTGCATTATAAAGTCATGGGCATTTGCTGCGATGGCTGCTTCAATTATCTTATCCATCGGGCAATTTTCAAGTCCATACGCTATATTGTTCTTAACAGTATCGTTGAATAATATCGTCTCTTGTGTAACGATCCCGATTTTATCACGCAGTGACTTTATCTTCAGCAATTTTAAATCAATTCCATCAATTAAAATTCTCCCTCTTGTTGGATCATAAAACCTTGGGATTAGATCAACGAGTGTGGATTTTCCAGCACCACTTGGTCCAACAATTGCGAGTATTTCTCCTTTTCTGACTATAAGATTTATATTTTTAAGCACAAAATCCCCGTTACCTTGCCCATTGTAAGAGAACCAAACATCATCAAAGACGATTTCATTTTTAAATTCTTTAAGTTCAATGGCATTTTCAACCTCTTTTATCTCTGGTTCAACCTCAAGTATTTCAAAGACACGCCTCGCTGCTGCGGTTGATTCCTGAATTCTGCTGTTTACACTTGTAAGTTCCTTAACAGGTCTCATAATTTGAAAAATTGCAATCAGAAAAGTTAAAAATTCGCTTGCTCTCATCGTCCCAAGTTCAAGAACTTGCATCCCACCATACCAAATTACAACAACACCAGCGATCACACTTAAAAACTCAGTTATTGGAGGTGCAAGATTTCTTACTCTCGTGATTTTAAGCAAGGATTTAAAATATTTCCATGTCTCCCTTTGAAATTTTTTATTCTCAAACTCCTCCATCCCAAATGCCTTCACAACTTTCACACCTGTTATCGTCTCCTGTAAGACAGATGTTATGTCAGCCATTCTTTCTTGTGTCGTCCAACTTTCCTTATGTATCCTCAAACCAAGCTTACTTATAAAGTAAAGAGCAAATGGTAAAACGAGAAGAGACATAAGCGTCAACTGCCAACTCAAAGAAATTGCTATCCCAAGGAAAACAATTATCAAAAGTGGTTCTCTGACAAGGTTCAAAAATGTGGCTGAAATTCCCATATTTATCACCGCAACATCATTGGTTATCCTTGAAATCAAATTCCCCGTCCTTTCCGAGGTAAAATAATCAAGCGAAAGCGTATGAAGATGTCTGTAAACAGCATTCCTTATGTCCTTTATAAGTCCTTGTTCAACATAAGCCATGAAATATGCCTGGAGATACCCAAACACATTTTTAAGGAAAAAAGCAATAACTATGACAAGGCAAATCTTTATCAGCGCCTCCGAATGTGTCCCAGAAAAAACATACTTGAATAGAAATTCAAAAAATTCTCTCTTCACATCGCTCAAAAATCCAGTCCCCGAAGAAGCTCCAAATTTCCCAAGTGCTGACATATAATCTTGCGAAAAAAGAGTCTCAAGGAGAGGAATGGCAAGATAAATTGAAACACCGCTGAAAATTGAAAATAAAATCGTAAATAAAACAGATAAAATAAGATGTTTCCAATAAGGTCGGGCATAGATTAACACCTTTAGGAAAATCTTAAAACTACCATCTGATTTTTTCTTTTCCTTTTGACTTAACATTTTGAATTTCCCATATCTTCATATATGTTTGCAATTTCGTCATAGCATGGTTTAGGGAAACCATTAGCCCATAAATTCCATCCGAGAATCCACGCTTTAAGATGAAGTGGCTCAAAAAAGCAAAAACTGGAACAAAAAGTATATGATACCATCTGACTTTTCTTCCCGACTTTTCTTCGGCGCTTAAACTTGAATAATGATTTATCTTTTCAAAAGTATCAAACAAGTCTATGTGCGTCAGATGTATCAAATGCCCCTTCAAATAACCCACTTTCCCATCAACGACAAATTTCTCGTGAACTTTTCTCGGTGTAATTCTCCCCTTCCCATTTCTAAACAAGCGAAGCTGGTAATTAGGATACCATCCACAGGATTTTATCCATTTATCAAGAAAAAAATTCTTTCTCGGGACATAGAAACCATCGTATTCAGTTTCACCCTTAAGTATATTTTCAATCTCAGATTTTAGCTCCGTTGAAACTCTCTCATCAGCATCTAAACTTAAAACCCAATCACCCGTTGCCTGTTCAATTGCAAATTGTTTTTGATTTGCGTATCCTTCCCATTTTTTTATGAAAATTTTATCCGTATATTTTTTCGCAATTTCAACGGTTTTGTCCTTGCTTTCAGAATCTACGACGATTATCTCATCAGCCCATGCAACGCTTTCAAGACACTCTGCGATGTTTTTTTCTTCGTTCCCAGTAATCACCACAACCGACAATTTTTCCCTTCCACCTTTCATTTTCAAGCGCTGAAGCCTAAAATTTTAGGTATCCCCGAAACGCCATCGGGATTATCATCATTAGTTAATTGTTTCATCTCCATCTTGAAAAGATCATACAGGTAAATTTCTGATTCATTTTCAAAGCCTTTATCAAAAATTATCTGCGTGTCATTTATAAATCTAAAGTTAAAAAATCCACTGCCCGAGCTTATCCTGTAAAGATTTCTTTTTTCAACATCAAAAAAATAAAGTTCGCCAGTTTTAACATTTCTTTTTTCAACCGCCTCGGGAGTTATGTTCACAACTCTAAAAACAAGATACATTCCATCCGGGCTCCACTCCAGCTGTTCTATTTTCCATCTCGTCTCAAAGATCTCAAAATTATTAAAATTACTTGAAACATAAATCTTCTTAACACCCAAAGCCGAATCTTCCTTTATTTCAACTTTTCTTTTTCCATCGGGCGTGCTCAACTTCAAATCAAGAATTTCCTCTGGAAATTCTCCCTTTCTCCAATCATATTCTTTCTCTTTAGTGTAAAGCAAATTTCCATCGGGGTCAAATCCATAAATTTCAAGTTTAAAATTTTCACCTGTTTGATAACCGCCACTTATTCTGTAAACTTCAACGGTATCTCTGTTAAGCCATCTTATCTTAACACTCCATGAATCTTCAAATGTTTTGAGCAATGCTACTTCTCCCGTCGTTATATCAAAAAGATAAATTTTTGGATTTTTCACGCTAAAAAACCCAGCTCCCACAGTCCCTTCAAAATCAGCAGTTTTAAAAAGCGCAATGTTTCCAGCGGGGGAAAACTTTATCTCCCAGACGCCAGAAAATGTATCTGGTAAAACTTTCTCAATTTTATAGTCACTTAAATTAATCCCATAAATCGTCGGGAGCGAATCCCTCTGCGAGATGAAGTAAACATACGGAAGAGAAGATAAAGCATGCGTCACTGGGACTTTTTTAACTTTCCTTTCACATCCAAATGTAAAAGTTAAAAGAACAAGCAAAATGAAAGTTTTAATCTTCACAGGCAATGCTCACAAGTTTATTTTTTACAACCACAATCTTTGATATCTTCTTCCCGCTCAAATACTTCTGAACGCTTGCGTCATTCAGGACAATGTTTTTAAGCGTCTCATCATCAAGATCAATTGGAACTTTAATCCTTGCTCTTACTTTACCATTGACTTGTGCAACAATTGTGACCTCTTCTTCTTTTAATGCGGTTTCATCAGCCTCAATCCATTTACTTCCGACAAACAAACTTTCATTTTCTCCAGAAATTTCCCACAATTCTTCTGCAAGGTGCGGGGCAAGGGGAGCAAGCATTATGATAAATCTCTTTACACAGTGAACAAAAACTTCTTTCGTTAGCTCGTCATAAAGATTTCTATCAAACTCAGAAAGCAAGTTGAAAAGCTCCATAAGCGCTGCAATTGCAGTGTTAAAATTAAATGTGTCAATATCGGTTGTGACTTTCCTTATTGTCTTATGCGTCTTTCTATAAATTGCCTTGGCATAATCACCAAGAAGATCAATTTCATAACTTTCTTTTGGCTTAATGTTTCTTAGCAATTCCTTATTTTCAAGGACAAAATTGTAAACCCTGTTAACAAATCTCCACATTCCATTTATACCCTCGTCGCTCCAATCCCCTCCTTCATCATACCTTCCCATAAACATAAGATAAAGCCTAAAAACATCAGAGCCGTATTTACTTACAAAATCATCCGGGTTTACAACATTTCCCTTGCTCTTTGACATTTTCGCTCCTTTGTTCGTAATCGTTCCCTGGTGATATAAACTCAAGAACGGTTCATCAAATTCAAGATAACCTGCATCTCTAAGCGCTTTAGTTATAAACCTTGCGTAAAGAAGATGCATTGTTGCATGCTCCGCTCCACCGACATATTTGTCTACGGGACACCAAATTTTAACGAGTTCTTTATCAAATGGAGCAGTATCAAGATGCGGTGAAAGATACCGGAGATAATACCAGGATGAATCAACAAATGTATCCATTGTATCTGGGTCTCTTTTTGCTGAAGCCCCACACTTCGGGCATGTTGTATTTATAAATTCCTCACATCTTGCAAGTGGTGATTCACCCGTTGGTTTAAAATCTACATTATAAGGAAGTAAAACAGGGAGTTGCTCCTCTGGAACTGGGACTTCGCCACACTTTTCACAATAAACTATCGGGATAGGCGCACCCCAGTATCTTTGCCTTGATATCAGCCAATCACGAAGGCGATACTTAACAGATTTCCTTGCGATTCCCTCTTTGCTTAAATCTTCAACAATTTTCTCCCAAGCTTCCTCGGAACTCATTCCATTATATTTTCCAGAATTTATCATAATCCCAGGCTCAACATAAGCCCTTTCAAGCTCATCCTCAGGATTTGTCCCAGGTTGAAGGATAACTTTTTTAATTGGAAGATTAAATTTTTTCGCAAACTCAAAATCTCTCTCATCATGTGCTGGGACTCCCATAACCGCACCCGTCCCATAATGAATCAAAACATAATCAGCAACCCATATCGGTATTTTTTCCTTCGTTGCCGGATTAATTGCATATGAACCTGTGAATACACCCGTTTTTTCTTTCTCGGTTGATGTTCTTTCTATCTCTGTCTCATGAGCGACGAAATCAAGATACGCTTGAACCTGTTCTCTGTATTCAGGTTTTACAATTTTTTCAACAAGCGGATGCTCTGGTGCAAGGACAACATAAGTTGCACCAAAGATGGTATCAGGTCTGGTCGTGAAAACTGTAAATTTATCACCCGTGTCAGAAACGATGAAATCAATTTCAGCGCCAATGCTTTTCCCAATCCAATTCCTCTGCATAATTTTAGTCTTCTCAGGCCAATCAAGCTTATCAAGATCCTGTAAAAGTTCCTCTGCATATTGAGTAATTTTAAAGAACCACTGTGTTAAAAACTTTCTTACGACTGGAGTTCCACATCTTTCACACGCACCATCAATAACTTGCTCATTGGCAAGCACGGTATTACAACTTGGACACCAGTTCACGGGACCCGGGGCTTTATAGGCGAGTCCCATTTTATAAAGTTGAAGAAAAACCCACTGTGTCCATTTGTAATATTCTGGTTTTGATGTATCTATTTCATAATCCCAATCATACATTGCCCCGATTTGCTTCAATTGCTGGCGAATGACATTTATATTTTGTTGTGTGCTATCATGGGGATGAACACCTGTTTTAATGGCATAATTCTCAGCTGGCAAACCGAAAGCATCATACCCAATTGGTTCAAAAACATCATACCCTTGCATTTTCTTCAACCTCGCCCATGTATCCGTCGGACCATAATTATACCAGTGCCCAATGTGAAGTTTATCGGCAGATGGATAAAGAAACATAACAAGACAGTAAAGTTTTTTCCGTGGGTTTCTTAAATCAATCTTGTAAATTTTCTTTTCCTCCCAGTATTTTCTCCATTTTTCCTCAACTTCCTGAAAAGGATAGCGAATTTGCATTTTTTCAGCTTGCCTCAAAATTTTATTTTTAATTTCAGAGCAAAGACAGTTGAAGTGAATCCTGTTTCTGTGGCGGTTTTCCAAGTTTTCCTTTTTGCTTGAAATAAATCATCGCAGTCTCAATGCTACCAAGTCGCAATCTTTTCTTTAACTCCTCAGGAGTTGCACCATTTTCAACCATTATCATAGCTGCTGTATGTTTGAGCGAGTAAGGAGTCAATTTCCTATTTCTTCCCTTTTTAACACCCGACTTTTTTAAGTGTTCATTTATAATTATTCTTATCCCCTTATTCGTCAATCTCTCGCCCATATTCTTTGGACCAAGGCTCACAAACATCGGCTGATCTGGCTCCACAGGCTGACGCTTGCTCCGGAATGTGAAATAATCATGAAGTGCCTTAACAACATCTTCAGGAACTGGGACAATTTCATCCTTTACATCTTTCCCTTTTCCTTGAACATAAATTATATACTGGTCATTCACAACCTTTAAATCACCGACATCAGCATTTGAAAGCTCAAGCTCACTCATTGCACATCCGAGCATCATCTTTATCATAGCATAATCTCTATAACCTGCCTCATCTTTTCTCTCAACACTTGAAAGAAGCTGATCTATCTCTTCCCATGTTAAAAATTCCCTGCTATGTGATGTAGGTCTTTTATTCCCAGGGATTCTTTTTGCTGGATTTTTCTCTATAACGCCGATTGTTTTCAGGTATTCGCAGAAGCGCCGCAATGCCGTAAGATAGGTTGATACCGAAACAGGGGAAAGTTTTTTTATATATGTTAGATAATCCCTGTATCTTTGCACATCTTCAACAAGAAAGCGAAACTTTTTATCAACCGCAAACCATTTCAAAAACTCACGCAAAGCCCTTGTATAAGTTCCTTTTGTGTCCTCACGCTTATTTGAAAGTTCGTTTGCAAAATTTTCAAAGTGTTGCGTCAATTCTTCAATAGTCATCACAACAGGTTTAAACTCATCCCTTATCATTTCTGAACGGAAACAAATTATTTTTTTAAAATTTACAAATTGGGTCAAAGATTTGCAAGTTGAAAAACTTCATCTTAAATTTCTACCACGAAAAACAAAAACTGGAAGTATTTAAAAAGCCCGAAAAATCTTAAAAAAATGAATTGGAAATGCCTACAAAGTTCAAACAGAAATTAAAAATTGTCCTGATAATTTTGAGCACTTTTTTCGTCCTTGAATTAACAGCTGGATTTCTCACAAATAGTCTCGCCCTTATATCTGATGCAGGGCATATGCTCACGGACATTTTTGGAGTTATTATAAGCCTGCTCGGATTCAAAATTGCCGAAAATAAACGCACAAAAAACAAAACCTACGGTTTTTACAGAGCCGAAATAATAGCTGCCTTTATCAACGGTATATTGCTTATTCTAATCTCTGGCTATATCCTCATTGAGGCGTTTGAACGATTGAAAAATCCACCTGTGGTTAAAGGACTTGGAATGCTTCTTATCGCAATCGCTGGATTAATTGCTAACATTATAGCGGGTATTATATTATTTTCTGAACGGAAGAAAAGTTTAAATATGCGTTCCGCTTACCTTCATATCCTTGGAGATACACTTGGCTCAATCGGAGCCATAGGCGCTGGAATAGTGATTGTCGCCACCAAATGGTTTTATGCTGATATAATTGCAAGTTTTCTTATAAGCATCATAATTGTTTATAACTCAATAGGGTTATTGAAAGATTCAATTAATATCTTGATGGAAGGAGTCCCAGCTGATGTTGATATTGATAAAATCGCAGTTGAACTTTTGAAAATACCCGAAATCATGGCTGTGCATGACCTACATATATGGACACTTGCAAGCGGGAAAAATATATTAACCGCCCATGTTAGAGTTAAGGGCGAAATTGACAGGAAGAAATTAAATATCCTGTTAAATGAAATTGAAAACACCATCAAAGAAAACTCAAATATTGAGCATACCACAATTCAGATAGAGCCAGCCACATTTGATGCCGAATTCATAATTTCAAACATAAAAAAACAACAAACAGACTCACTCAAAATTAAATCTAATTGAAACACCGCTAAACCAATTTCGTGGAAGTCCTGGCTCAATATATGCATAGGGAAATTTTCGCTCTGGATTTACAAAAACAGAAGCAATATAACTTTTATTTGTTAAATTATTTATCCCAGCGATAAATGAAATTTGAAATCTCCAAAGGCTAAATCCAACGCCCGCAGAACTATTGATGAGCAAATAATCTTTTACTTCAATCTCGTTCTGATCATCCGCAAAATATCTGCCAACATATAAAACCTCAGTGTTGAAGATAAACGGGTAAATTTCAAGTTTTAAACCTAAATTTCCCCACAGTTTGGGTATCCCTGGAACAAATTTCCCAGAATGGTCTCCAAAGTCGTTTTCATATTTGAGGTATTTTGCACTGATATAAGTAAAAGCAAAATTCAAATCAACCCATTTCTTAAAATCAATTTTACTTCCGAACTCAAAACCATTTCTTCTTGATTCGCCAGCAGAGAAAAACCAACTACCATTAGCGTATGGCACTATCTCATTTTTAACTTTGATCTGAAAAATTGAAAAGGAATATAAAAGTCCCGAAATGAAAAAACCATTAAAACTTAAAACTCCTTTGAAACCAGATTCAACTGTTTGAGAACTCATCGGTTTGAGGAATGGATTTAAATAAACATTTTTTAATTCAGGTGGTGGATCAACCTCATTAAAGGCAGGGTTTTCAAGTCCACCGCTTAAAGTCAAATAAACAGAATTGCTTTCACTTATTTTGAATAAAACTGAAAGTGATGGGGTAAAATGATTAAAATCAAGGGCATCGTATTGAGTTTCTCTCTTTACCCCAGCAGGATAAATTTCGCTGACATATTTTTGAAAATCATACCGTCCACCAAAACTTAGGAAAATTTTATTTAATGGTTGAAATTCAAACCGTGTAAAAAAACCACCAGAGCGTGCACTTTCCCTTTTATTGGTCCTGAGAGAATCCCCTCTTTCGCCATTTTTCAAACTATAAAACAAAATCGTACCATCTTGGTATGAGTCATCATAACCGATAAAAATTTTGGGTTTAAAGGGAACATTTTCATTAGAATAGACATAGGTTAAACCTGCGCCCAGAAAATACCGATTGAAATCGCGAAATGTATTTCTCTCCGAACGCTGCAGAACTTTTGGAACAAAATATAACTTCGCATTAAAAGTATGGCTCTGCCCGAAAGAACTTGTCAGATCAATTCCAATTTTCCCAATGCGATTATATCTGCGCTCTCTGCGTTGTAAATAAACCGAATTAGATTTTGATGGATTAGATATAAACTCGTCAAATGTTAGCGGTCCAGGGATATAAAATAGATTTGATGTGAAACCAGTTATGAGTTTTAGATCCACTGGTTTTCCCGCATTTAATCTCAAAACAGAATAAACCTGTCTTTTCCTTGAGGTGCTATTTTCTCTCCAACCGTCAAAATCGGATGAAGTTCCGTAAAAGGTTATTTCCCCATTTTCAAAATTACTTCCAAATTTTAAATTAACTTGAAAAAGCCCGAAGCTTCCAAAAACTGAACTCAACTCAAAAAATGGCTTTACGGGTTTAAATGTTTCAAAGTTAATTATCCCTCCGGAGGCATTTCCAAAAAGGGTTGAAGAGTTTGTGCGTATAATTTCAATCCTTTCAATTGAAAAGATATCAACAAAGTCAAGAGATGTTCTTCCATCAGGTTCTGTTTCTGGGAAGTTATCAATTAAAATTTTGATGCCCCGTATTGTTCCAGCGTTTGACTTATCGCCATAACCACGGGAGCCGAAGCCCCGAACGGTTAATCTAACATCTTGGGCTCCGGCTCTGCTTTGAACAAATACACCAGGGACATTTAAAACATCTGACAACGACAATTTCCTCTTTAAACCAATGTCTTTAAAATCAATTATCGTAACAGCCATAGGCAAATTTAAAATTTCTCCACCTGCACGATAAGCTACAACCTCAACTTCACCAAGATGGTATATCTTTGTCGTATCCTGTTGGACAGAGGAAAAGCAAAACGATACGATAAATGAAATCAAAAGGATAACCAACTCCCTTCCCTTTATTTCTTTTCAATTATAACAGCTGGTATTTCAAGTTCCTTCACAGTACGATTAAATTCAGGTATATCTTTTTCCACAACCTCTTTAAATTTGTTCAGTTGAATATCAAGCCGTCTTGATAAATCATCAAAGACATCATACATCTGTTTAGGTGGTTTTGAATCAGCGCTTGCAACAGCATTTGCTAATGAAGCAAGTTTCCCGTTTAATTTCACGGGATGATTTAACAGATCTTGAGAGCTTTTCGCTTTGTTTTGAGTTATCTCCCCTTCAATCGCTGTTAATTTTTCTTTCAACTGTTTAACAATTTTCCCGACCTTTTCCTCATTCTTCGTTCCTTTTGCTTTTTCAGCAAAAGCATCAAGCTGTTTTACAATATCTCTGATCATGTTCACCGTCTTATTCGCCTCGCTCAATTTGTCCCTAATTTTTATAAGAAGTTCAAACTGCTCTTTGAACTCTTCATCGGTTGTTTTAATTCTTGGATCTTTTTTAATTTCAAACCACTGTGTTAATGTCTTTCCACCAACAACAAGTTTAACTTGATATTTTCCAGGCACAGCAACAGGACCCCTTGTTGTTCCACCCCAGCTCCAGAAACGAATATCTTTCAAATTCTCTGCATCTGGATAACGCATATCCCAAACGAATCGGTTCATTCCAGCCTCAGCTGGGATCCGTTCCACTCTTGGTCCACCAAAAAACATAGCAAATTCGTCAACAGGTTGTTCCCCCTCGGCTCTTTCTGGCTTACTTGAAAATGATTTTATCAAATTACCTTTTTCATCATAAAATTCAAGTTTAACTTCATCTTTTGGTTTTTCTTTGAAATAATAATAAACAATCACACCATTGGGAGGATTTTGACCAATCGTTGAACCTGGAACTCTAAACCCACCGCCACCACGAATCCTGTAAGCATCTCTTGGCTTGAAAAGATAAATATCTGATTTTGCAATCTCATCGGTAAGCTGATAAAGAGGTGTTAAATCATCTAAAACCCAGAATGAACGACCATGAGTTGCAACAACCAAATCTTTTTCCCTTGGATGAACAGCAATATCATAAATCGGGGTTATAGGTAAATTAAGTTGCAAAGTTTGCCAGTTTTCACCATCGTCAAATGAAACGTAAATTCCAAACTCCGTCCCTGCATAAAGCAAACCTCTTCTATTTGGATCAGCTCTAACAACCCTGGTGAAATGACTGTCGGGAATCCCATTCACAATTTTTTTCCATGTTTTTCCATAATCCGTCGTCTTGAAAATATATGGTTTAAAATCACCAAGTTTATATCTTGTTGCTGCAACATAAGCAGTTCCAGCGTCAAACGGGGATGGTTCTATTATGCTTATCAAGCTCCATTCTGGCAACTCTTTTGGCGTGACATTTTGCCATGTCCTCCCATCATCCGTTGAAACATGAATAAGTCCATCATCCGAACCAGCCCACAAAACTCCTTTTTTGACCGGGGACTCTGCAAAAGCATAAATTGTGCAATAATATTCAGCTGTTGTGTTATCCTTCGTAATAGGTCCACCTGAGGGACCAATCTTTGAAGTATCATTTCTCGTTAAATCCGGGCTTATAATTTCCCAAGTCATCCCCTCATCTTTGCTTCTGAAGACATGATTACCTGTGACATATAAAACATTTGGATCATGTGGAGAAATAACAATCGGGAAAGTCCATTGGAAGCGATATTTGATATCTTTTGCGCCACTTCCAATTGGTGATTCTGGCCAAACGCTGATATTTTTAATTTCTCTTGTTCTTTTATCAAATCTTGTTAAAAGACCGCCATAACTTCCCGCATAAACTATGTTTGGGTCATCAGGTCTGACCGCAATATATCCGCTTTCGCCACCTCCAACAGGGAACCAATCTGTTCTGTCAATTCCAAATCCTGTTGTTCGGCTCGCAATTCCAACAGTAGTGTTATCCTGCTGGGCACCGTAAATAAAATACGGGAACTGGCTATCAACTGTGACATGGTAAAATTGCGCCGTCGGATAATCCTGCTCAGTCCATGTTAAACCACCGTTAAATGTAACTGATGCACCGCCATCGCTTGCGTGAATCATTATATCTGGATTCTTTGGATTTATCCAAAGGTCATGATGATCTACATGGGGTGTTCGGATGATGTTAAATGTTCTTCCGCCATCAATTGATTTTAAGAATTGAACATTCAAAACATAAACAACATCTGGATTTTTAGGGTCTGCAAAAACATGCATATAATAGAAAGGTCTTTCCCACAAACGTTTATCGTCGTTCACCTTTCTCCAAGTTGCCCCACCATCTTCCGATTTAAATAGCCCACCATTTTCAGCTTCAACGAGTGCCCAAACAAGCCCAGGTTTTGCTGGCGATACCGCAATGCCAATTTTCCCTTTTATGCCTCTTGGAAATCCCGGATTATTTGAAATCTCAAACCAAGTTTCACCACCATCAGTTGATTTCCAAAGCCCGCTCCCGGGTCCACCACTTGAAAGCGACCAGAAGTTTCTATAAACTTCCCACATTGATGCATATACCACGCGCGGATTTGTTGGATCAATTACGAGATCAACCGCGCCCGTCTTTTCATCTTTGTAGAGAACTTTTCTCCATGTTTTCCCACCATCTGTTGATTTATAAACCCCACGATCTGGTGATGAAGCAAAGGGATTTCCAAGAGCAGCTACAAAGACTACGTCCGCATCTTTGGGATGAACACGAATTTTTGATATGACTTTTGTCTCCGCAAGCCCGATATGTTTCCAAGTTTTCCCAGCATCTTCCGACTTATAAACGCCATCTCCGATTATTATGTTGTTTCTCAAACAAGACTCACCCATTCCCACATAAATTACATTTGGATCTGATTCAGCAACCGCAATTGCTCCAACGGAACTTGATTTAAAGAATCCATCAGAAACATTAATCCATGTGATCCCACCATCTACCGTTTTCCACACCCCTCCACCAGTAGCACCGAAATAGTAAGTTAAAGGTTGCTCTGGATGACCCGCCACCGCAATAGAACGTCCACCTCTAAATGGACCTATCTCGCGCCATTGCATCGCCCGATATAAACTCGTGTCATATTTAAATATCGTTGGCTTTGCAACTGGCGCAACTCTCCTCTGGGGGAAAACCTCTGAAATAAAAGCAAAAACTACCAGGGCGGTAAGAAGTAATCTTGTAAATTTCATTTCTAATGCCTCAACTTTGTTTGGAATGGAATCTTCAAATAATTTTGACGAAAACGAAAAAGCAAAATGTTCCCCCTAAGATTCAAATTCCAAATCTAAACAAAATCACATCGCCATCTTGAATTACATATTCCCTTCCTTCAAATTTAATAAGTCCATGTTCACGAAGAGCATGCTCTGATCCATACTTAACGAGCTCGTCCCACCGCATGATCTCAGCTTTTATAAACCCTTTTTGAAAATCAGAATGAATTTTTCCTGCTGCTTCATAAGCTGTTGTCCCCCTTTTTACCGCCCAAGCCCTCACTTCATTCTCATTGCCCGTAAAGAAAGTTATAAGATCAAGTATCTCATAACCCGCCTTTATCACCTTATTCAATCCAGGTTCATCAACTCCAAGTTCCTTTAAAAACTCCCCCCTTTCCTCCTCGGATAATTGAGCAAGCTCAGCCTCAAGTTTTGCACATATAACAACCACTGGCACTCCTTCACGCTCGGCAATTTTTCTAACTTCGTCAACATACTTGTTCCCATTTATCCCTGCTTCATCAACATTTGCAACATAAATAAATTTTTTGTTTGTCAAAAGATGAAGTTCATCAATTAACATCTTATCCTCTGCGTGATAATGGAATGAGCTCGCAAATTTCCCTTCGTTTAAATGTGAAAGCAAATTTTCATAAACAGAAAGATAGTGCTGTGCTCTCTTATCCCCGCTCCTTGCAACATTTTTGATTTTTTCAATCCTCTTTTGAACCGTTTCAATATCTTTCAAAATTAACTCCATTTCAACCACTTCAATATCGCGCGCTGGATTAATATCCCCATTGACATGTGCTACATTTTCATCCTCAAAACATCTAACAATATGAATTATGGCATCAACTTCACGGATATGTGCAAGAAATTGATTCCCAAGCCCCTCGCCCTTGCTTGCACCCCTAACAAGACCAGCAATATCAACGAACTCAATCACCGCAGGCGTAATACCACGCTTGGGTTTAAAAACCTTCTCAAGCTGATTAAGCCTTTCATCTGGAACAGGAACAATACCAACATTGGGATCAATCGTACAAAAAGGGTAATTTTCAGCTGGAACATTTGAAGATGTGAGAGCATTGAAAAGCGTTGACTTGCCAACATTTGGCAAGCCAACTATACCGCATTTAAATCCCATAAAAGTTCTTTATCTGAAATTTTCAATAGTTCTCCTCATCATCAAAATAATCTTCATCATCAATCTCCCTGGGTATGTCAATATCCGATCTCTTAGACCCCTCTATCTTCACACCACGCATTATTTCTGAAAGAAATGAAAGATACGCCCTCGGGTCATGCTTTGACATCTGAATCTTTATCGTATCAACCAACTCTTCAATGGCATTAACAATATCCTTATCAGAGTAATTAAGCTCATTTTCCTCAATATGCTCACCTACCCTTGAGATGATATTCCAATGAATTATGTCAGAATCCTCAACCAACTCATCCCGCATCTCCTGAAACAGCGTTTCAAATGATTTAGCTTTTATTAAATGTGTTAACTCCTTAAGAGAAGAAACAAGATAATCATCCGTTAATTTGTCCCCTTGATTCTCAAAAATTTTATCAACCTCATAAATAGCATATTCAATCACAGGCAAAATTTCAATTGATTTTTCGTTTAACTCCTTGAACTTCCTCGTCTTACGCTCAGGGCTTTTTCTCTTGCTCTTTTCCTCAGAGGATTTTTTCGTTCTTCTTGCCATAAATCTTTCACACCTCGGAATATAAATTTTAATTTCGGTGAGAATTTAATCACTTTTTGAGATATTCAAAAATTTTTTTACCTATCAATGTATTATCACCAAATCCAGCAAAAGCTTCAGCCCCTGGTCCAAAGGCAAAAACTGGCACCATTACCCCAGTGTGGTCTTTCGTTACAAATTTTCCCTCAACTTTCTTATCATTTACCGAACCATCAACAAGAGCATAACCTCCCGTTTCATGGTCTGCTGTGACCACAACGAGCGTATTTCCGTCCCTTTGAGCGAAGTCAAGCGCAACTCCAACCGCATCGTCAAAATCAGCTACTTCCCTTAATATCTGCTCGCTGTTATTATCATGACCAGCCCAATCAATTTGCGAACCTTCAACCATAAGGAAAAAACCGTCTTTATCCTTTGATAAAAATTCAATTGCTTTTCTCGTCATCTCCGCAAGTGTTGGCTTTCTATCAGGCGCATAAGGAGGATGATTTTCAGCAAACAAACCGATCAATTTATTAACTTTACTCATATCAAGATTATAAAATTCTTCCGGCTTTGAAATATAAACATACCCACGTTTTTTCAGCGTGTCAATTAAATTTTGCCCATCCGTTCTCCTTCCACCTTCTGATTTTGGCAGAAACCACCCCCATCCCGCTCCAAGATAAATGTCAGTATTTGCTTCCTTTGCGATTTGCTCAGCGATTTCAATTTGCATATTTCTATTAGGAACATGAGCAACAAAAGCAGCTGGAGTTGCATGTGTTATAGCACAAACAACCACAACCCCCGTTGACTTACCAATTTCATTCGCATATTCAAGCACTGTCTTCCTTCTCTCACCGTTGCAGTCAACCCCGATTGCAACATTTTTCGTTTTATAACCAGTGCTCATCGCCGTAGCCGAAGCCCCGGAATCAGTAACATATCTGTCGCATGAATATGTCGTTAAAAGCCCAACAACTTTCATTCTCTCAAGGTTTAACAAACCTTTATAAGTTTTACCTGCACTTATCTGCGCTAATCCCATTCCATCTCCGATCATCAAAATTATATTTTTGGGTTTTATCAACTGCTGGGCATATAAATTCAACGCAAAAATTAATAGAATGAAGAACAAAAGTTTAATTTTTTTCATTTCACTTCTCATTTTGTTTTTGAAGTAAAAGATCACAATAGGAAACCTTTATAAAATCTCCCTGTTTCAACTCAAACTTATTCATTAAAAATTGCATCAAATTCCTAACTTGTTTCTCATCATCGTTATAAATTACTTCAAACTCAATAAAATTTCCAAGCCCAGGGATATTATCAATGTGAATCCTCGCATTTTTAAAAATGTAAACCTTCCTTCTTTTCTCAACAATAGCTTTAACCCCTAAAGCTTTTACAAGCAAATTTTTTAAACTCTCCGATTCACTCAATCTAACGATCTCGTAATCACTCCATCTTTCAAAGCCATCTTCAGCCCTGTTATAAAAAATAAGCTCTGAAATCCCAGAGTCAAACTCCCTTAACTTCAACCTTCCATTTTTAACATTGAAATAAGTATCAACTTGAAAGAACTCGCCTTCAAAACTTGCCCCTATTTCCATAGCAATTTTTTCAAATAAAGCGAGGTCATTTATCTTTGCTTTGATTTCTAAATTTCTTGACATACCCAAGGAAAATTCTTTATTTTAATAACGAAACTTTCTGAACTTTTGAGAAAACAACCCTTCCATCTTTAAATGCCTCCATCCTACACAAATAAACACCGCTTGACACCTCACGACCACTTTCATCTTTTCCATCCCAATAAATTTGATATGTGCCAATCTGATGCAATTTAGAAATAATCTTTTTAACTTCTCTACCCATGAGATCAAAAATCCTTATATCAACAAAAGATAATTCAGGAACAGTATATTTGAAATTAACAACCAAATTAAATGGATTTGGGTATCCTGGGAATATCTCATACTCTGTCGCTACCCATTCAGCAAAAACTTTCGTTATAACTGAATTTGATGGCTGACTTTCGTTTTTTAACCTATCAAGGGATGTCACAACATAGGTATAAATTTTTGAGGTATCAGGTATTTTATCATTGTAAATGTTGACAGATAAAGCAGATGGAACAATAGCGACTATATTTGCTGGATTATTGATATCAACAGTTAAATCACCTTCGCTTCTATAGATGACATAATAGACTGGTTTCTCCCCATCGCTTGCTGGTTCTGGATTAAACCACACAAGTTGCCAAATGTCAGAGGTGATTTTTCTTATCAGCAGTCCCACCGGTGGATTAGGTGGTATGTTATCTTTCCAGGGCATTGGCGGGGGAATTGAGAATGTTTTATACCGATCCGAGCTCAATGAATCAAGATAACTTCTCGCATTTTCATATCTGACATTTTCATATCTGAAAATTATGTTCCCCTTTGTCATTATGCTTCTTGTAAAGTTTATCTCCGCTGAAATTTCACTATAAGGATTATCCCCATAAATTCCGATATAAACATGTCTATCATACATATTTGCGTTCCAATCTTGTGCTATAACTCTGAAATCGTATTCTGAAGCGATATCCCAGTAAACTTGTGGTGCGTGATAGTCAATAATTCCAAGCTGAGCCCATTTTCTCGGGTCACTTCTCCCATCACGATAAATGTCAAAAAATGCTTGATTTATCGGAAGACGCCAACCTTGATAAATACCTGGAGTTGTAGATCCAACCTTTACCCATGGTTTTAATTTTTTAACAGTATCATAAACTGCCCTTACAAATCTTTCAATTGAAAGCCTGGCGAAATCATCTCTTGATAAACCATATGGATTTCCATTCACAACATCGCTCCTGTTGGAAAAATAATAATTAAAAGAATCACCATAAGTATATGCCCCTGGGAAACGAATGTAATCAAAATGAATGGCATCTATATCGTAGTTTTTAACGAGCTCAACAACTACGCTTACAAGATAATTTCTAACAAATGGATTTGCGGGATCAAGCCAGATCAGTTTATGATTATTAGATGTGATCAACCACTCGCCTGAAGAATTTTTTGCAAAAAGTTTTGTGTTCCACCGATTGTTTTCATCAATTGCGATATGCCTTGGCTGTGAAACGGCAAGTCGGTAACTCGTATCAGGTAAGGTTAAAAGGTTATAGACATTTAACCAAGCGTGAACTTCAATTCCATATTGCTTTGCTTTTTGAATGAGATATTTCAATGGATCGTAAAATTGTGGAGGATCTTCTTTTGTTCCTGGAGGTGTGCCGAGATTTGGATAAAGCGTTCCATCTTGATCAACCATCAAAGGTGATGTAAGATATGAAGCCCAGGGGACTATGTTTGACTCATAATATGCTTGTCCTCTTGAAAGCACTTGAAAGACAATCGCGTTAAATTTCCCTGCTCTGGCAACATCAACAATTCTATCAAGTTCTTGTTTTTGCTCACTTGCTCTTGTTGAAAGGGGAAAATCAAGTCTACTCGTTGCAACCCATAAACCCCGAAATTCAAACTTCGGCTGAGCAAGAAGTGAAAATGAAATTAACAACGATAAAATGGTATAAATGTGCTTCATCAAAATTTTAAAATTTTATTTTTAAAACCGTTTAAATTTAATCCCAACATCCCAATCTTTGCAAGAGGAAGGGTAAAAACTAAACAAACTTTTTCAAGTCATCAAAGAATTTATCTATTTTTTTAACTTTATCACTCTCTTCAATCTTATCATCAGTTATTACATAAGTGCAATCTATGTCTATTTCAGCTATCGCTCTGCCTTTCTTCGCAGGTTCTTTCAATTTTAAATCTTTATCTTCATCAAGAGTTATAAATAAAACTTTTATATTTCTTGTCACATTGCCTTGCTTCAGTTTTATACTCCAGTAAGCAGTTTGAGCAATTCTCTCACGTAAAGTTGCTTTTGAAGATATTACCGCAATGGGTTTACACTCTTTGGGGTCATATATTATTAAGTCAGCGTCAGGTAAATGTAAACCAAATTCTCCGTAGTCAATAGCTAATTTTCGCTTTACTAATGATAAGCACTCCCCCAATTTATCATCTCTTGCTTTTTCAAGTGGTCTTCCCTTCTCTACTTCTAATCCTGCCTTTTTAATCTCCTCAATTATATAACCTAATATCACATCTTCCAAAAAATTCCCCTTAAATGGTTTCCATGATTGTTCAGCATCCTTTATTTTATACTTTTTAATTTTGGATAAATACTTACGGCGAGCATCATTAAGGATTAAAGATAAATCATTTAACCCACGCTTTTTGATCTCTTCCAAAATTTGTTTTTTCAACTTATCAGTAAATTGCTTCTTATCTTTCATAATACCCCCACTTTATCTTGACTTTCTTATCCTTCCTCGCCTGAGTTTTTCTCACGATGATAAGATATTTAAATCCCCTTAAGTAAAAGTTATGTTTGATTGCCTGACTGTGCCAAAATGGTGTATTTGAGGACTGATTCCGCCTTACAACGCAAATGACATCAACCGGCTCAAAGTATTTCGTCAACCTCTCGTAAACCTTAAAACCAACAGGAATAAAAATTCCCTTTGCCCATTGGTCTCCAATAAGCCACGCTAAAATTTTCTCATCCTTTAAAACTCTATGGCACTCAACCATCACCTTCTCAAGCTCATCGTAAAACTTATCTTCACTTGCGGGTATATGCCCGATATTTAGAGGATGGTCATTATATTTTATATTGTCTCCATATGGTGAATCAATGAAAATCATATCAACCGAATTATCTTTCAAAGGAAGATTTCTTGCATCTGCTTGAATGATATCAGACCTGGTTGGAACAATATCAAAGGCGATAACCTTTCGCTTTTCTTCCTTGCAAACATCAATCGTAGTTCCTGAACCAGCCATAGGGTCACAAACTAAATCCCCAGGTTCAGTGTATCTGTGAATTAAATTATAGATTATAAATGCCGGGGTTACGCCTGGATATTTATTATCGCCCTTTGGTGTGTCCCCATAACTTTGTCTTGGGTAATCCCACAATGTTGTAGAAAAGATTGGAGGTCTAAAAGATTCATCAGTTAAATTCTCACCATTGAAAATAACAGTTTCGCCACGAATGAGAAAATTTAATATCTCAACCCCTTTATTAGTTAAAATATCTTTCCATGTTATATGAAGCTTTTTAAAAATTTTACTTGCGCCAGACTTTTTTACAATTTCACCCAAAGGTTCAACTTCTACATAATATGGATATTTCCCGCCGAAAATTGGAAGTGATTTATCATATAAACCATCGCTTTTTGCTATAAATGTTCCATAAATCGTATCCGTGTCAAGATTGTAAAGAAAAATGAAATCACCCTTCCTAATTGCTGAAACTTTGTACGCATATGTTCTATTTGTAGCAAAAATCAAATTTTTTAAAAAATCGCCTTCACTTTTATCCGTGCATGCAAATATAAAACCTCGTTTCTTTTCCGTCTTTAAAACTGTATTTGCCATAACTTTTAAACTTAAAGTTTTTCAAAAAAATTTAGCGATTTTTGAAAATAAATCAAACTTTAACAATTCAAATCTTGATTCAACAGATTTATAAATTTTGGCATAAAATTTTCCTCCGAGCTTCACTAAATTCCTTTTGGATTCTTCAAACCTGTCCCATATTTTTTAAACTCAATATATCTAAATTTACTTAACTTGACCCTTTTAATCACCTTCTCAAATCTTTTGTTACTATCCACATAAAACAAATGCCCCGGGCAACTACAATCTGAACTTCCAAAATTTTCCACCACCTTGAAACCTAACTCATGCAAACTCCTTGCAACTTCATGTTCAATCACTTCATCCACATAAAATACATCCACAACCTTCGCTTTCGCATCTGAAAGAAGATAATCTATATGCCAAAACAATTTTTTCTTTCTCGCAAGATGCCTCCTTATCCTATGTTCAAAATTTAACCTCGCCGAACCAACATAAACATAATACCCCGCGGAAAGCTTAACCTTACCAAGCCTACCAACAACTTTCTCAATCTCCGATTTGAGAAAAATCAATAAAATATAAGTCATAACCTCCCGCCAATACATTTCCTATCATCGCTGTTGAAATACCCACAATAATAACAATGCTCCTTGAAGTCAGAGGAAATTGAAGTATCCAATTTTAAATCCATCTGTTTTATAGTCTCAATCATCTTGGCAATCTCACCCTCAAACTCTTTTAATGTCTCCTGCGTATGAACTACCTCAACAGGTAAATCGGGAAACTTCGTAAACAAGATATAACCTCTGAAAACTTTCTGCTCTGGATAAAGTTTGCTCAAAAGATATGCATAAACACCAAGTTGAACTTCATATTCCTTTCTTTTTGTCTCAATTTCTCTGGCTTCAATATCATCTGTTTTGAAGTCAACAATTTCCCACTCCCCATTAACTTTATATAATCTATCAATTTTCCCCATAAGATAACCATCTCCAAATTTCACACTTATCCCATACTCCGCATGATGCTCATCGGAAGAGAAAACCCTTTTACCAAATTCCGAATCCAAAACCCTTTTAACCTCACCCATCACATACTCAAATAGTGCCCCAGCCTTTTTTTCATTTGCAATCCCATTTTGACGAATTGTAAACAAAACAACCTCTTTAAGTTTTTCATCGTTAACCTCGCCCTTCCACCTTTCAAGAACTTCATGCACAATTCTACCCTTTACAGTTCCAACGATCTCATCTTTAAAATCATCTTCATAAGGTGGCGCTGTAACATCTTCAAATTCTTCATTAAAAACAATCTCTCTTTTTAACTCTGGAAGACCAAGCCTAAACTTAAGATAAAATTTCATTGGGCAGAGTGAAAATGTCTGCAGTTGCGTAGCAGTAAAAAATTCACCGTAAGGTTTGGATTCAAGCGGTGCGAGGAAAAGTTTATCTTCGTCAATTTCAATATCAATGGCGCGTCTAACAGGAGCAAGAGAGGATTCAGCAAAATCTTTGGGATATCTGTAAACCTTAACCCTCACAACATAATTCTGCTTGTCCCCACCTTTAAAAGTTATCTCTGTTGGAATTTCAACTTCGGGGATATAATCAATTTTATCCCTGACCTCAAGCGCACTCAAAACCCAGTCAAGATATGTTTCCTCATTTTTATCCCCATAAGTTCCAGAGACAATCAAAACATCTCTTGCCCTCGTCATCGCAACATATAAAACCCTTTTCTCTTCCGCGATCGTTTTATGTTGCCTTATGAGTTTATGAACGGAATCAATTGGTAATTCAACTTCTTTAGAATCACTCTCATTCTCCTTGAGTCCAAGCCCTATTCCATAATCAACATCAATGTTATACCTTTCGTTTGATCTGACGCTAACTTTTTCACCCAAAAACGGCAAAACGACAACTGGAAACTCAAGCCCTTTTGCAGAATGTATTGTCATTATCTGCACCGCATCAATCCCTGCTTGAACACTTGCCTGTCCCTCACGCAAATGCACCTCCGAAAGAAATCTTAATTGTTCAACAAAATCATAAAGATTATTCAATCCCTTTGTTTCAAATTCCCTTGCTATATCAATCAACTTTTGGATATTCGCAATCATTTGCTCACCCCTTCGCATCGGTAGGACTGATCCATTATACATCGTGTTCTCAATTATCCTTTGAATCAAAGACGGGATGGACATCCTATTTGCAACGATCAAATCTTCCGTTAAAATTTCAACTGCACGTTTTAATCTATCCGATGGCATCGGCTCTCCCGCACGCTCAACATAATCATTAACTTTTTCCCAAAATGTTGAACCTCTGCCATAAACCGAAATCCTAAAAATTTCAGAATCACTTATCCCAAAAAATGGCGAACGCAAAATTCCAACAAGCGCAACATCGTCATTTGTATTCACAATAAACTTGAAATAATTCATAAAGTCATAAATTTCCTGCGTCTGATAAAATCCTATACCACTTGAAACGATGTAAGGAATGTTAAGCTCAACAAATGCGCTTTCAAGTGGCTTTAAAACTTCCCTATTCCTTATTAAAACTGCAATATCCCCAGCTTCAATCCTCTTTTTCTCGCCATCTTTATAAACATAAGCGTTCTCATCTTGAAGTAATCTCAAAATCCTTTTAGCAACAAATTCAGCTTCAACAATTTTATAATCTCTAATTTTTTCATCCTTGCTTTTTTTAACAACCAGCATTTCAACAACTCCATCGTCATCAACATCTCTTCCAACGACTATCTCTTTATATTCAACCTCATGAACACTTATCCTTTCGCTCATTATTTTGCCAAAAACATGATTAACAAATCCCGCAATCCCCTTCAAAAGCCTAAAACTTTCACCTAAATATATCTCCTCACCGTCCTCTCTGCCACGGATTTCAAATCTCGTCTTATCAAAAACCTCAACATCTGAACCCCTGAAACCGTATATGCTTTGCTTGTCATCGCCAACCACAAAAAGTTTTATCTTCTCCGAAAAATCCCTTATCAACCTCTTAACAATCTCATACTGCAAATAATTCGTATCCTGATACTCATCAATCATTATATATCTGAATCTCTTTGACAGTTCACTTCTCACATCTTCGCTTTTCTCAAGCAATTCTCTCACCTTCAATTGCAAATCCTCAAAGTCAAGATAACCATTTTGAATTTTGAAATTCTCATATTCACGGTTTATCTCATCATAGAGCGAAATAATCAACCTCGTATCTTTAATATACTGGCGGTGAAACTCTTTAAATTCGTCAAATTTATCAAGTTGTAAATCTTTTATATCATTATAAACCCTTTTAATAACCTCAAGCACTTTCCAAATTTCCCTCTGCACCTCTACTGATTTCTTACTCAATGGTTCAAGAACCTCTTCCTTCCGAGGTTCATTTTTCTTGGTAAAAATGTTAAAAAAAACATTTATAAAAATCCTGTATGCACTTTTAACATCTTCATTTTTAATTGCCTCATCAAACTCATTTGCACGGTTGCGAAATTCAACATCGCCCTCAAAAATATGTCCGCTCAAACTTCTAAGCGCATTTGCCATTTTGCTTCCCTCAAAAACCCTCAAAACATACTCAAAAATTTTATCCCTCCACATATCAATTATTTCATCATCGCTCTTGGCAAGATAAATATCACGCTTGACTTTCTCCACAAGTTCCCTTGAAGAGATAAGTTTCTTGATGAACCTGTAAAAGTTGTTTATCTTCATACGTTCAATTATCCCGAAAAGTCGTTCGGATTCTTCACTTTCCCGTTTTAAGAATTCCTTTATCTTGTCCTCAATTATTATATCAATCACCTGATCCCTTTCTGCTCCTTCAAGGATTGTAAAGTTAGGATCAACCCCCGCCGTCACCGCGAACTCCCGAAGGATTCGGGCACAAAAAGAGTGAATTGTCCCAATCACAGCAGAGGGCATCGCATCTCTTAACTCTTCAAATACCTTCAACATCTTAATATCATTTTTCTCCCTCGCTTCTTTTATTCTTCGCTCTATCGCTTCCGTTGCTCTTTCCCTCAACTCACTCCCGGCTTTTTCAGTAAAAGTTATAACAACTATGCTTTCAACTATATCACTTAAATCTTCAACTGATATGCCCTTGCCAACCCTTGACTCAACAAGATCTTCAAGTATTTTGATGTATTTCTCAATTAAAACGGTGGTCTTTCCGGAGCCAGCACCCGCAGTGACAGATAAATGTTTAGGCGATTTTATAACTTTCTCTTGTGATTCCGTCAACCTCATAAATAGCTATTGCTTCCAATGTTTTTTGGATTTAAAAACTGTTCCCATCTGAAAAATAACTCCGCCTCCGCAATTAAATCATACATACAATATTGAGCTATATCCCTGAACCTCCCCTCATTGAACAATTGATTCACATCATGCCCCGTTATACCATGGGATTTTGGACTTTCTATATTGAAAACTTTACAATAAAAATCAAGCGAAAATTTTCTTGTGATCCCGAAGAATGTAAATTCATCAAGAAGATCAATATGTGGTTCACGCTTCGCCCTGTTATATTCCATAAGATCACGGCTTGGCTTTATACCCAAAATCGCCGACCTCAACATCAAAAATGGACAATCAAACCCACGCCCGTTAAATGTTATAAATATCTTGAACTTTGAAATATATTCCCAGAACTTTTGGATTATCTCCACCTCAGTCCCGGAAATAAATTTTATCTTAACTTTATCTTTCCTAATTTCATCTGGAGCAAAAATGTTTAGCACCTTATCAATTTCCTGCGTCCATTCTTCTTTCTCATTTGCTTGATAAAGCACCACACCTTGAGATGAATCAACATTCAACATCCCAATTGCCACAACTTGCGCAGTCAAAGGATAAAGGTTTAACCTTTCAATTACCTTTGCCCTTTCTTTCTCACGCTTCTCTTCGCTTTCTTCCTCCTCTGCAAATTTCATCAAATACTCATACTGCGCCGAATCAAAAACCTCAATTGGAAATCCAGATGTTTCAATATCAAATATAACTCGCCCCGTCATGTTCAGCCCCATTTTTTTATTTGAACCCCGAATTTAACTTCATTTATCCTGCAAATTTCAATATACGCACAATTTCCACATATACTCCCCAACATATCATCATGCTCCGTCAAATTAAATTTGCCCCCTTTTATTTTACCAGAAAATTCACTAACTTTGCTAACCGCATTATCAATCCTAAGATTAAATTCCTCCTCTCTAAAGTAGTTTTTTTCTCTTTTGTCAACCCTAATTTTTTCACAAGCTATAACAGCCTTTCTATTAATACCCCGACGAACAACATAATTATATCCACCAACTCCTTTCATTTCCTTACCTTGTTTTTTAAAAATTTCCTCCGCAATTCTTATGTAAAGCGGAATTTGAAGATGAATCCCCTTCTCAATCTCCTCTTCTTTTACATTAACTTTGCCCGTTTTATAATCATAGATTATGAACTCCTCACCGCTCACATCAACTCTATCAATTTTACCCTGAATTTTCACCCCTCCAAGTTGAACTGGTTCAATCGTTGAAAGCTCCTTATCACTGCTTCTCCTTATTCCAACCCTCGGACCAAACGCAACTTCAAAATAAGCTGGTTTAAAACTCAACTTCAAATTCATCTCCGCTTCTTTTGAAATAAACTCAACCATGCTTTGTTCAAGCTCTTTCAATTCAACCCTCCACAAGGGATGATTTATTTCAAATTCCTTCGCCTTTTCCCTGGCTATCTTTTTAATTAATTCAGTTGCGCTTTCCTTATCTTCTGAAATACTCTTGCCAGTTTCACGCCATCTTGTATAAAATTCGTAAAGAACCTCATGATAAAGTATCCCTCTTTCAATTGGAGTAAGAAATTCTTCAATCTCTTCAAAACCTTCAAGCGCAAGAACCCTTTCAACGAAATATCTATATGGACATTTACCGTATGTCTCAATTTGTGAAATAGAAAAAATTTTATCTTCCTGTTCACCAAGTTTCTTCTTCTCCTCATCATAAACTGGTCTTATAATCCCTTCATATTCAAGATAGTCCTCCGAATGTAATTCGCTTCTGTTCAAATTTATCTTTGAGATGTCAAAAATATGTTTGAGCTTGTCCCCATAATTTTCAACAAGCCTCTTAAACTTCTCGGATACAAAGTCAAATGTGTTAAGTTCTCCAGAATTAAACTTTAGGAATCTCCCGTAACGTTCATAAAGCTCATCGCTTGAGAAAATTCCATCTTTAAAAGCTGATGAATCAACTTTCTCAAAATCAATTACTTGCTCAAGTGAATCAATAAACCTTGACCTCACAAGCTCGTTTTCCGCATCGGTCTTTGGATAGGTCAAGTAAAGATGTGATTTAAAATTAACGACGCCTTGGTAGAAAAGATAGCGTTCATCAAATCTATGCATTTTTTTCGTCTTCCTTAAGCCTTCACTTAAAAAAACTTCTGGCTCATACACTGAAGGGAATTCCGTATCAACAAGTCCTGCGATTATCATCACATCAAAATTCAAACCCCTTGTCTCCTCAAGTGTTGTAACATAAATTCCGTATCCATATTTTTGCCTTATGTTATAGCGAACCCTTGGCAAGGCTTTTTTGATCAAATCAACATAATAATTCAAACTGTATCTTTCTCTTTTCCTCATGTTAAATTCAAAAACCTCAAGCAACTCATCAACAACCTCCATAAATTTTTGATACGCTCTTGCATCTCTTTCAATTTCATCATGAGTTGCAACTCTTCTCGGGACCTTCAAAATTTGCTCATGAACTTTAAGTTCAGCAAGAACTCTATGAAGTTTATCTTTAAATTCGGACGGGGTCATCAGTGCATTAAACTCATCAACAACTTTTTCCATGAGATCGGTATAATCCGCAAGTGCATCCTCAAAAAGTTTCTTCTCCCTCAAAAGTTGTTCATATTCATCCCGATCATTTGTCGTTTCAATTCTTGATTTTATTATCTCAATTCGTTTCTTAACCCTTTCACACCAGAATTCCCTCCCGCTTTTGATCTTAAGTTCCTTTGAAACAGAATATATATTCTCCGACTTTAATTGCCTCCCAACGATAGCTGAAAAATTAAAATATGGACTCATCAAAACTTTTATTATCTCACTTATCCTGTAATCATTAATTGGAATTTCAAGAAGAGAAATTATTGACGAAACAAGAGGAGAACGCTCAAGATAAAATCTATCCGTTATGTTTGCCGGGATTCCATAAACAGCAAAAATTTCTCTGAAAAGATTTGTATATTTTTCCGGTCTATATGTTGCGACGCAAATTTTGCTCAAATCAATGTCCGGTCTTTCACTTACAATTTTCTTTATCACCCGTGCTATGGTTCTGACCTCATCTATCCTGTCCCTTGCTTCAATCAGCGTTACGCTCTTTTTAGCATCGTATTTTACATCAAGTGTTGAACCAATGTAATTGAAAAGGTATTTGTTAATGTGCCTTGCAAATCTATCGTTTTCCGTCCTTGGTCTTATCTCATACCTTTTAAATCCAGCATCTATGAATTTGGTATAGCAGTCGGTAAGATGCCCGAACAGATTGTCATTTCTTTCAAAGTAATCAAACATTATGATAATTGAGAGGTCATGAACTTTTGTGAGAATTTTTATGAATTCTATCTCTGGCAAGCGAAACATTGAGAAACCTTCAATGAAAATTGAATCAACATTGTAAAACGCACCCCTGAAAACCGAATTAACATTTTCAGAATTGAGTATATAATTTAACTCCTTGAAAATCCCGGGGACATCAATGAATCCATTGCTCATTAAAAGAGTCTCATACTGTTCATAAATTTTAACAAGATCGCTGAGCTTCATCCTATCCTCATCTTTTTCAACCTTTTCAATTTCATCACGCAATCTCGCAGGATAAATCCCATCTTCCTTAAGACCAACTATCGTATCAATGATTTTATTTATCGTCCCAATTGGAAGTTCCCTCCGAGCTATTTGCCCTGGTGGCTTGAAATACACAAGTTCTTCAATCACCTTTTCAATTGCCGTTTGAAAGACAAGTGACTGAATCGTCTCAGATATAAGATATTTTGGCTTTTCAAGTTTTGCGGAGTAATACAAACTTCTCGCAAAAAGCTCAAGCGTGAAAAGATTAAGATCTGGAGCCACCCCATTCCTTGAGAACTCAAGAAGTTCCCTTCTCAATTCCCTTATCTTCCTTCGCGTCGGCACGATGTAAATAAAGGAATCAAATTTCCCCGCCTTTATCCTGTTCTCTATCTCCTTCCTTATGTCAATTATCCTCTTTTCAGGTGGGAAACTTAAAACGACGCTCATACTGTGAAATTTTTCTTTTGCTTTTAAAAAAATTTAAATCACATAAAAACAAAAACAAAATCACACTTCCCAACTTTTCATCAAATTAACAAATTCCTCAAAAATATAACCACTATCATGTGGTCCTGGCGACGCCTCAGGGTGATATTGAACCGAAAAAGCAGGAAAATCTTTTAATCTCATCCCTTCAATAGTTCCATCATTTAAACTTATGTGTGTGACCTCGGCTGTTGTGCTTTTTATTGAATCGGGGTCAATTGCAAAACCGTGATTTTGAGAGGTTATCTCAATTTTACCGGTGATCAAATTTTTGACGGGATGATTTGAACCACGATGCCCGAATTTCATTTTATATGTTTTCCCACCAATTGCAAGCCCAAGAAGTTGATGCCCAAGACAAATTCCAAGAATTGGCTTTTTACCAATAAGCTTTCTTATATTCTCTACTGCATAAGTTAAAGCGGATGGATCGCCTGGTCCGTTTGAAAGAACAATCCCGTCTGGATCTAAAGATAAAACATGGTCAGCACTGGTATTTGCAGGGACAACTAAAAGATTACAACCAAGATTTTTTAATTTCCTCATAATGTTAAATTTTACGCCGAAATCATAAACAACAACGAAAAATTTCGCCTCATTAATTTTTGAAAAGAAATAACTTTCATTTCCAGTAACAGAAATTGCAAGATCAAGTCCGTTCATTTCTGCAACTGATCTCGCCTTCGTTATCAAGCTTTGATCGTCTAAATCAATTGTTGATATAACTCCACGCATCGCTCCTTTTTCTCTTATCTGCCTTACAAGAAATCTTGTATCAACACCAGAAATTCCAACAACGCCATGCTTTTTCAGATAATTTTCAAGTGAATCTGTTGCCCGCCAGTTGCTGTAAAGCTTTGAAATTTCATAAACGACAACACCCGCAACCTGTGGAGCCCTTGACTCAATATCTTCTTCATTTACACCATAGTTTCCGATCAATGGATTTGTAAAAATTAAAATTTGTCCTTTATACGATGGATCAGTTATAGCCTCTTGATATCCGGTCAAAGAAGTATTAAAAACAACCTCACCTGTTGTCTCACCCTCGGCGCCAAAATTTATTCCTTCAACCACGACGCCATTTTCAAGAGCAAGTTTTGCCTTTTTCATTTTGATATTTCAAGATTTATTTCCATATGATACTCTTGTAAACTTTTCACCGTTAACCTTTCTTGCCTCAACCTTTTAATTGCTTCAACTGCACTCAAACCTGCTGAAAGAGTTGTGACAAATGGAATTTTATATTCAATTGCGCTCCTGCCAATTGCAAACTCATCAAACCTTGAAACTTCTCCAAGCGGTGTATTTATGATGAAGTTTATTTTCCCAGCCTTTATGTAATCAACAATATCGGGATGTCCCTCGTTTACTTTATAAACTTTTTCGGCTTCAATCCCACTTGCGTTCAAAAACTTTGCCGTTCCATCTGTTGCAATTATCTTAAAGCCAAGATTGACAAATTCCTTTGCGATTTTAATCGTTTTGAAATTCTTATCCCTATCGTTTACACTTATCAAAACAGCTCCAGATGTCGGTAAGTTGTTTCCAGCTCCAATCTGCGCCTTAGCAAAAGATTCACCGAAAGAATAAGATAAACCTATAACTTCACCCGTTGACCTCATCTCTGGACCCAAGAAAACATTTACATTTGGAAATTTTGAAAATGAAAAAACGGGTGCTTTACAAGCCTTGAGAGCGATACTTTTTAAGTTAAGATCACGAAGATTAAACTCTTCAATTACAACATCAGAACTTTTGACGAGAACTTTAGTTGCAATCTTAGCGAATGGGATACCCGTTGCTTTGCTTATAAACGGGACTGTTCTTGACGATCGTGGATTTGCCTCAAGGACATAAACCTTACCATCTTTTTCTGCGAATTGAATGTTTATCAAACCGACAACTTTCAAAGCAAGTGCTATTTTCCATGTGTATTCAATTATCTTTTCAACTGTGTCATCCTCCGCCATAATCGGCGGGAAAACACATGAACTATCACCGGAGTGAATTCCAGCCTCTTCTATATGTTCCATTATCCCCATAACTAAAACCTTTTCCCCATCACATATTGCATCAACATCAAATTCAAACGCATCCTCAAGAAATTGATCTATTAAAACAGGGTTCTCCCAGGAGATCCCAATTTCACTTCTCAAATAATCAGCTAATGAATCTTTTGAATAAATTATTTTCATTGCTCTTCCCCCGAGAACATAAGATGGACGAACTAAAACAGGAAAACCAATTTTATCAGCTGTTTCAACAGCTTCATCAATTGAGCGAGCATACCCACAGGGTGGATAATTTATCCCGAGTTCATCAAGCAATTTTGTAAATTTACCTCTGTCTTCTGCTATATCTATACTTTGGGGCGAGGTGCCAAGAATTTTTACACCATTTGCTTCAAAAGATTTCGCAAGTTTAAGCGGAGTTTGACCGCCAAAACTTATTATAACTCCATCCGGTTTCTCAAGTTCAATTATGTTCATAACATCCTCAAAAGTTATAGGTTCAAAATACAATCTATCCGCTGTATCATAGTCCGTTGAGACCGTCTCTGGATTACAATTGACCATTATCGTTTCATAACCCTCCTCTTTGAGAGCAAAAACAGCATGAACATTCGTATAATCAAATTCAATCCCCTGACCAATTCTATTTGGACCACTTCCAATGATCAAGATTTTTCTTCTATCTGTTGGAACTGATTCATTTTCAAATTCATAAGTTGAATAAAAATATGGGGTGTAAGACTCAAATTCCGCAGAACATGTGTCAACAGCTTTGTAAACAGGTGTGATGTTAAGTTTTTTCCTTAAATTTCTTATCGTGCTTTCACTTTCACCCCATATAAACGCAAGCTGTCTGTCTGAGAATCCATTCCTCTTTGCTTTTAAAATTATTTCCCTTGCGGATAACGGTTCTTCTTCGGCAAGCTTGAAAATGTTAGAAACCCTCCTTAACTCATCCTCAATCTCAAGAATTTCTCTTAAATTATGAAGAAACCATTTATCAATTCCCGTCAACTCATAAACTTCATCAACAGTTAAACCAGCCATAAAAGCATATCTTATCCAGAAAAAACTATCCCACTTGTTTAGTTTTAATCGCTCAATGATTTTTCCCCTTAAAATTTTAGCATCTTCAAAAGTTTGAATTTCATCCTTCCCATCACACCCAAACCCAAATCTGTCAATTTCAAGTGATCTTATAGCTTTTTGAAATGCAGATTTAAAATTTCTTCCAATTGCCATGACCTCGCCAACTGATTTCATTTGAACCCCGAGCACATCATCAACCTCTTTAAATTTTTCAAAGTCCCATCTTGGTATCTTGACGACGCAATAATCAATTGATGGTTCAAAAGATGCTGGCGTTTTCTTTGTGATGTCATTTTGAATTTCATCAAGTGTATATCCAAGGGCGAGTAGCGTCGCTATCTTCGCAATTGGAAAACCAGTTGCCTTGCTCGCAAGAGCTGAGCTCCTACTAACCCGAGGGTTCATCTCAATGACATAAACTTCACCAGTATCGGGATTTACCGCAAATTGAATGTTCGCTCCACCAGTTTCAACTCCAATCTCGCTCATTATCATCTTGGCATAATCACGAAGCCTTTGATATTCTTTGTCTGTTAATGTTTGTGCAGGTGCAACTGTGATTGAATCCCCTGTGTGAACTCCCATCGGATGGAAATTTTCAATTGAGCAGACAACGACAAAATTATCTTTTCTATCACGCATAACCTCAAGCTCATACTCTTTCCAGCCAATTAAAGATCGTTCAATTAAAACTTTTTTGATCGGGCTTTCAATCAAAGCTCTTTCAAGCTTTTTCTCTAAATCTTCAAAATTATACGCAATTCCCCCACCGGTTCCACCAAGCGTAAAACTTGGTCTTAAAATCAATGGGAAGCCAATATCTTTAGCAAATTTTAAACCCTCTTCAACACTTTGAACAAAAGTGCTCTCTGGGACTTTAAGCCCAATTTTACCCATTGACCTCTTGAAAAGTTCTCTATCCTCTGCTTTCTTTATTGTTTCAATGCTTGAACCTATAAGCTTAACACCATATTTCTGCAGAATTCCCAATTCGTGAAGTTGAACTGCGAGATTTAAAGCGGTTTGACCCCCAAGCGTTGGAAGAATTGCATCTGGTCTTTCTCTCTTTATGATCTCTTCAAGAAAATATGGTGTTAATGGTTCAAGATAAGTTGCATCAGCAAATTCTGGATCAGTCATTATAGTAGCTGGATTGTTATTGACAAGTATAACTCTTACACCCTCACGCTTTAAAACTTTACAAGCTTGTGTTCCCGAATAATCAAATTCACACGCTTGCCCCACTACGATTGGACCACTTCCTATGATAAGGACGGATTTTATATCTACTTTCACCTTTCCCAGCCTTGAAATTTTTCAGCAAATATAATCAATTGAAAAAATCAAAACAAATGACAAAAGAATTTTCTGGGAAGTCAAGCTTGAACCTATAAAACCAAACTGGAAAGTGACAATTTCATCTTTTCTAATTTTCCCCCTTGTTAAAAATAAAAAAGGCGGGTTAAAACCCGCCCTTTGCCCCAAACTTTTTTACTTTATGCCTGTTGAGGTTGAGTTATAGGGAAGTTGTTGACAAACTGTGCAAGCTTAGATTTGTAAGATGCTGCCCTGTTTTTGTGAATGATCCCCTTGGCAACTAGCTTATCAAGAATTGAATAAACCTTCTTCAACATAAGTTCAGCTTCTTCTTTCGTCCCTGCGTTTTTAACTTTTTTAATAAATGTTTTCATCATTGACTTGTAATGTCTGTTTCGCATCCTTCTTTTTTCAGATTTTCTCATTCTCCTTTCAGCGGACTTAAGATTTGGCATTTAATTCAACCAGTTTTTAATTTTTAAATTTTGTTGCGGGGGCGGGATTTGAACCCGCGACCTTCGGGTTATGAGCCCGACGAGCTACCAGCTGCTCCACCCCGCGGTATTTTTGCAGGTATAAATATAATAAATACAACCCAAAATTTCAAGTTTATCCAAAGACCCCTAAAATCAAATGCTCAACTTTAATTCAACATCAAAAACATGAAACAATTAGTATGCATCACTTGTCCGTTCTTATCCCAAGCTATTAGAACTGGAAGCTATTATTACGCGTAGTCATCTCATAAAACATCACCTTCCTATCATTTAATTGGTTAATTCGGGTTAAATGTTAGTTGCCGCTTTATACCTGTCGTATTCACTATCCAGAGCACCCCGTTAGAGCAAGTCCAATCATGCGAATGATAAACAGCACAGACTATGCTTTTGCCGTCTGGACTCCAACTAAATAGCAACCCAAAAGTACAATCAACGTTTTGGGTTGTAAGCTGCTGTAAATTTGAACCTGTAGTGTCCATTAACCAAAGCTTACTATCCGATAAAAATGCAATCTTAATACCATCCGGTGAATACCAAGGATGTTAGTTATCTTTGCCAGCAACCACTGATAATGTGTCAATCACTTTAGACTGAATGAAATCATATCGCACAAACCGAGTCTCAACAGTTGTTGGACTTGTGCGAAACCCTTTTACTCCAAGTTTTAATCCCTCATCCCGAAGGTCCTAAGGACCCTCCTAAGGTCCTATGGACTCCTTAGGAGAGCCCCTTGGACCTTAGAGGAATCCCTTAGGGACAGGTCCGATTCACATGCAAGGTAAAACAACACCTTAAACAAATTCCTAAGGGGATCACTTCGCTATATCCTTATCTAAGGAGAAATGTCACCAAAATGAATACAAAGCCACAGTTGTAAGTTGCATTGCTACAATAGATAGTTTCATCCGACTTTTAGCTCGCTCAATCTCGTTTTGGAGGGTTTTTATTTGTTCCAAAAGCTCCCGCTCATATTTACTTTTACTTTTAGCACGCTCCGCTAAAAAATTTATAACTTCACGCCCAACAAACCCTATTGTTGAACCCAATAATGGATGACCAAAATAGTTAAGTATATAACCAATTGCACTTACTGTAGGTTTGAGATAATTTTGATATCTATCTATTATTTCCATGAAACTAGAAGGATTTTGTGATTTTGATTTATACGACTCATATATCATAAGTAATTCATTTACTTTTTCTATAAGAGGTTTCACCTTAATTTTATACCCGAGATACCGAATACTAACCCATAAGATTAAAAATCCCCCAAACCAAAGAAGATCCCACCAAGTTTTGGTGATCTTCAACCAGCCCAATGAAACCACAGTTATCAATGTGATGGTAAAAGTTAACCAGTACATAATTTATCTCTCCGTTTGTTTTTGTTTCAATCCCTCACAGGTACGATTCACACCCAATCGTTAGAGATTTTCTTTATGGCAATTTTAAGTTTCAAGCCCTCATCCCGAAGGTTCTAAGGACCCCTTAGGGGGATCCCTTAGGGACAGGTACGATTCACACGTTGGGGGTACCTTTATAACGCCCCCAACAAAAGTGTTTCAATCCCTCATCCCGAGGGGATCCCTTAGGGACAGGTACGATTCACACATAAAAACGCTGTAAGTCAACAACGCAAATATAACCACGTTTCAATCCCTCACAGGTTCGATTCACACTTGTTTTGATTTTGAAGCTTTTACCTTTAAAGCAACTGTTTCAATCCCTCACAGGTTCGATTCACACAGTATCGCAAATTTAACGAGAGAATAATCGAGATTAAGGTTTCAATCCCTCACAGGTTCGATTCACACTTCCATCCCCCATTATGTTACGGGAGGCTTGAACAAGTTTCAATCCCTCACAGGTTCGATTCACACTAGCACCCGTTACGGAGACACCCGATTCAGTTAAAAGTTTCAATCCCTCACAGGTTCGATTCACACCTGAAAAGCAACAGGTGGAGAAAATTTTGAAATATCTGTTTCAATCCCTCACAGGTTCGATTCACACCTGAAATTGAAAAGGTTGAACAGGAATTGAAACAAGCGTTTCAATCCCTCACAGGTTCGATTCACACTGGACGGCATTATTCAATTAATCAAGTGTATATAAGCGTTTCAATCCCTCACAGGTTCGATTCACACTATACACTCGTTATGGCTTTATCGAAATTGACAATCTGTTTCAATCCCTCACAAGTTCGATTCACACTAACCGTAAAATAAAACTTAAACATAACAAGATTCACACACCATAATATAATAAATTTCAAACCAAAAGTCAAGACCCAAAATGTTAACCCAAAACACCTATTTTTCCGCTAACCTCCCTGACAAAATGTCTTAAATTGTGTCAGAGCACAACCTCAAGTTATTTCAAAACTCATCTGTTAACTTTTTACAAAGTCAGCAGAAATATACTACCAATCAACCCTGCACTCAACCGCAAACTTACTTCGTTAACACCATCTTAATCGTCTGAACAAATGATTTCCCTTCGTTTGATACAACAGAAATTCTGGCAAAGTAAACCCCACTTGGTAAATTTGAAGCGTCAAACGACACATCATAGAAGCCAGCAGGTTTTATCTCATTCACAAGAACTTCAACCTCTCGACCAAGAACATCAAAAACAGAAAGTCTCACAAAGCCATCGGTTGGTAATTCATAACTTATCGTAGCAGAAGGATTAAATGGGTTCGGATAACTTCTAATAGAAAATTCCACAGGAAGTGGTTTAGCAAGCTCAATTTTATGTCCATCCTGCAAGTTAGGCACAGGCTCACCACCACCAGCACCTTGAACATAGTATTGAGCCGATGCAGAATTCCCCAGAGCATCAGTTACATCAACTCTAAGATAGCCACTGCCACCACACCAATATAATTGAAGCGTAGGACTATTCGTACCAACCGGTGTCCACTCGCAAGGGGGACGTAAAGGTTCAACTTTGTTACTAGTTGTTGACGTACTAATTGTTGACACAGCGCCTGCATCATTATTACAATACATCTGGTACCATTGATAAGAATATCCAGGCACCCCACCACTGACGTTTGCATACCAGGTTCCAGTTGCACAAGGTGCTACACTTGGACCAGAAATTGTTACAGAAAGAGGTAGAATGCTCTCAAATTGAAGCCCAGCTTCCTTCGCAAACCAATACAAAAGACCTGCAACTGCTCGAATTGCCTGTGGAAATGTCTTATCACGAATGTTCCTCAACCTTACCACATCAAATGGTCCATTCATCGTTGTTGGCTCACCAAGTGATGAAAGATTTACTTGATTTAAATACTTTATCTCCTCAGGTAATGGATCCCCACCAATAACATTATTCCCATCCCCTTCGTATGGACCATTACTTCCAAAGTGATCCGCAATCTGTTGTGTAGTATACATCAAAAAATGAAGTGGATTCCTACTTTGATATAGATTCAAAAATCCACCAAATTGTTCATATACTTTCTGTGCATCCCAAAATGTGTAATAACTCTTCATCCACTCCTCATATGAATCCATTCTTATCCCATCATCATCTGAACCATGAGCATCTCTATGCGCATGTGCAGGAACACTCATATCTCCAAGTAAATGACACATTCTGCCAAGAATTTCATAAACAATAGATTTCAAAAAACGGCTTCGAGGATCAATTGTTATTGAATCTCCAACATCTTCCCACTCACCACCGATACCCAGATATTTCTCAACATAAATATTCCCCGTTTTATAAAGCCACCCAAGAGAACTATATCTAAATCTAAGACCGAGTACAGGCACAAGACCATCATAAAGAGTTGCTATCCTGCAAGAGCGCGAAAATACCACAGTAACACCTTCTCTGCCAAACGCATAGGCTTGCATCTTTTGATAAGCATTCGGAACTGTAAATTTAAAGTAAAGTCCCCCTACAGTTCCTTCCAAGTCAGTTTTTAAATTATCACCATTATCGGCATCCCAAAAATGAGTAGAAGAAACAAATGGATCTTTGGGGAAAAATCTAAGAATTATATACCCTATCACACCCGGAGCACCTGTTATCACAGGTGGATAATCCTTTGAATAGCCATAAACAGCGTCCATTTCATCTTCTACCCAAGCCCCTGTTGTAATGTATCTCTTTTCTGTATATGGATCCCATGCAACATTCGCACTTCCCAACCCCCCAAGATATTCAAGCATTTCTGGAAAGTCGCCTCCAAGCGTGAGCTTCAAAAGTTTGTAAGCTTCAACACAAATATATTGATGCACATACTGATCATGAGCACAGGTAAAACTTGTACAAAGAAAATAAAAAATAACCCCAAGGAATAACTCTAATCTCCGCATTTTAACTCTCCTACTTTAATTTAACTATTTAAAAATTCAATCCAAATCCAAGCTGAAAGTAAGGATAGATATAGTCTCTACCGAAAAGATAATCAACAATGCCAACTCTTAAGTATATCATAAGACCTAATGCTGTCTCAAGGTCTATCTCTCCCAATAAACCTCCACCAAATCCAGGAGGTGGTGAAAAAAGTCCCAAACTTGCAATCTCATAAGCTATAGTAAGATGATATCCTATCACAACCTTAGCTTCTAAATCAAGAAATATAAATCTCGGTGGATTAACATACTCCTTAGTTGAAGTCCCAAAACTAAAAGCTAATGGAAATAAAACTGGAAGTATTGGTCTTTCTATTTCTATAAACCAACTTTTTGACACCCTATATTTGAAACCCAAATTAAATGCATACGGAGTCCCCATACCCAAATAAATCCTGTATCTTTTAAATTTATCTTCACTTCCTTTATCCTCCCTCCAATCCCCTGTCGTTATAAATCCCCTCTGCCACGGACCATCACCGATGTAATATGTACTCATTCCACCAATGTGATCCTTTTTTATATCAGAGCGAAAAAGCAAGATGGGATATAAACCCGTGATGCCGAGGCTTCCCCCAACCCTTACCCTTTCATCAACTTTCCTAGTTAAATCTTTTAACTCGAAAGACCTTTTAACATTTAGATTAGCAAAATCACCCGCTTGATTAAATTCCCTTGCAAATAGCTTATTGTCAGAAAATATTTGATGCCCATCAAAAAGATAAACCCCTGCCCCGACCCAAGGATCAGGAACACCTGTAGATGATAGCTGTGGAAATAACTTATCACAAGAAATTAAAGAATTCAAAATTAAAACTAAAAATAAACTCCTTAACATTTTAATCTCCCTCCTATGATTTTAACTTAACACAAAATATCCATAGTTGTCGTGAAATAAGTTTTTAGGCAATGAATCAAGAATTTCATCTCAATCCCTCACGAATTCAATTCACACTAATAAATATAATGATATTTTTTCAATTTGTCAACTGTTTCAATCCCTCACAGGTTCAATTCACACTTGCTAAAATACCTTCTCTTGAGAAAATACTTACCGAGTTTCAATCCCTCACAGGTTCAATTCACACATGCGTTTGGGTCTGCGATGAAGGCGTGGGCAAGTTAGTTTCAATCCCTCACAGGTTCAATTCACACGCGTATGAACATTTGGGGGTTTATGGGAATAAATTGTTTCAATCCCTCACAGGTTCAATTCACACTGAGAAATTGCCCGATGGAGTTTTGTTAAGTGTTTAGTTTCAATCCCTCACAGGTTCAATTCACACAGGAAACGCCAGTTATATTTATACCCGTGAAGTATTTGTTTCAATCCCTCACAGGTTCGATTCACACAAAGATGACTATTCGTGGGTTAAAAACGCTTTAAAGTTTCAATCCCTCACAGGTTCGATTCACACCCACGGTAAAACAAAACTTTAAATAAACTAATTCACACACTTAAATATAATAAATTTTATCCCAAAAGTCAAGTCCTTTTGTGTTAACTTTTACCCCTGATTTTTCCGAGAACCTCCCTGACAATGTGTCAAGATTTGCGTCAGAGCAAGGGAAAGTGATTGTAAATCAATTAGATATTCAAAATCACAAGTGTTAACTTATTAACGAGGTTCTCGGAAACCGTAATAACGAATAATAAAAATAATAGCTAAACCATCAAAACTTTTTCTTGCAAGATACGGGATAAGTCTCTTCGTTTTACTTGCATATTCAATGTAAGTTTGACCATAAACCTCAACAAGTTCCTTCTCCTCTTGAATTGAAAGCCAAATATAAGCTCCAACCAGAACAGGGCATAAAGTTACCAGCGATGATCAGTGTATAAGCCACCCGAATGCAACAAGAAAAATTCCAGTGTATTGAGGATGGCGTATGAACTCATAAATTCCATCAGTTACAAGCCCCCCATTTTATGAATTTCTGCCCCGCCAGCTGAAATTAAAAATAGTCCAATGATACTTATCAATGTCCCGATCTTTGCTGGCAGATGCCCAAATGCTTCAAAATATTTTTTTGATATAATTGGAACATCAAAAATTGAAGAGACAAGAAAAATTAAAAATGGTCAACCAAACATCTCCGTCATCAAAGCAACTACAAATGCCATGAAAACAGTTTCTGATTTCCACAAATTTTTCGTCGGCTTTCTATAAGTTAACATACCAAAATCCCTCTGTGCCCAAATTTTCTTTTATCCATTTGATTGATACAGGGGGTCCATCGTGGTGTGGGGCAAGTTCAAAACCATAAATCAACAAAAAAGCTATCACCCCGACAATTCCAACATAGTTTAAAATTTTCTCTACCGCCATAGATTACACCTCCGTTGATTTGATTTTAACTTTCATTTAAAATAATTTTTACTTTAGATTTAAAATCAAAAACAAGACTTTATGAGCTCAGCCGTTGTAATATGTCATTACCATGAGGTTGCCCTAAAGCAAAAAAATAGAGAGATATTTGAGAAGAAGTTAAGAACAAACATCGCTTTTATGCTTTCAGATATAGTGAAACAAAACATGGTGATGCGTGGGTACGGAAGATTAAAGATCGTCCTCCCATTTGGATTTGAAGACACCGAAAAAATTGAAATTGTTAAGTCAAGATTAAATAATGTCTTCGGATTGACAAATTACGGGATTGGAATTGTTTCAGCTCTTGATATAGAAAAAATTTGTGAGGCAAGTTTAAAGGTCTTGAAAAGCAAAAATTTTAAAACCTTTAGCGTAAAGACAAAAAGACAAAACAAAAAATTCCCTCTTAACTCCGTTGAAGTGAACCAGAAAGTTGGAGCCTTTATACTTGAAAAATTTAAAAGCGATGGCAAAGAAATTAAAGTTGACCTAAAAAATCCCGATATCACTGTGCATATTGAAATAGTTGATAGAGAAGTTTATGTTTACGCCGATAGATTTAAAGGTCCTGGTGGATTACCTGTTGGCTCAAGCGGTAAAGTTGTTTCGCTGTTGTCAGCGGGATTTGACTCGCCAGTGGCATCATATATGATTATGAAACGAGGCGCAAGGGTTGTATTTGTTCATTATCACAGCTACCCCTACACATCTTATGATTCAATTGAGCAAGTAAAACAGATTGTTAAAATTTTAAGCAGGTTTCAACTTCACTCAAAACTCTACATCGTTCCCATAGCCGAAGCACAGCGTATAATTGTTTTGAACGCCCCCGTTGAACTAAGGACAATTTTATACAGAAGATTAATGATAAAAATTGCGGAAAAAATCGCCGAAAAAGAAAAAGCCGAAGCTTTGGTAACAGGTGAAAGCTTAGGTCAAGTTGCCTCTCAGACATTAAGAAATATAAGAGTGATAAATCAAATTGCTAACCTGCCGATATTAAGACCTTTAATCGGAATTGACAAGGAAGAGATAATTCAAAAATCAAGGGAGATAGGAACTTACGAAATTTCAAGCCAGCCATATGATGATTGTTGCAGTTTCTTAACAGGAAGACATCCTGAAACATGGGCGGATCTTAATGATATATTTGAAGTGGAAAAGAAAATCAACTGGAATGAACTTGTTGAAATTTCCCTTTCAAACGCCGAAGTTGAAAATATATATGCCGATTTCCTTGACAAAAACATAGTTGAAAAAATTGAAGATTGAAAATGTTAAAAATTTTACCACTTTTTTTAATCCTTGTGCAATTTCTTTATCCTCAAAGTTTTAGATTAAAACGCCCCGTGCCAGATCATATTCAAATCAACGGCTCATATCTTTACGGTGAACCAAATATCCGCGATCCCCAAAATAGAGCTCATACTGGCGTTGACATCCTCGTAAGATACGACACCGTTTACTCGGCTTGCGATGGTATAATTTATTTTGTTGCATATAACCCATACGACACAATTGGTGGTTATGAACCCAATGGGGCAGGAAATTATATTTTTATTAAAGGGCAATGGGAAGGAAAAGATTTATATTTACTTTACGGACATCTCTCAAAACCATTAAAGAATCAGGGGGACAGCGTCAAAGCTGGTGAACCAGTTGCAATCTCAGGGAATACAGGATATTCAACAGGACCTCACTTACATTTTGAAATTCGTCTTGGGACACCAAGATATGAATCCTATAGAACGAGGCGAAACCCGGAACTTTGGTTTGCAATGAATGGAACAGGTGCTATTTACGGCAAAATTCCAAACGCTCCCAACTCAACCCGAGTTGATATAAGTCCTGACCCTAAACCAAGACCACCCTATACAACTTTTAGCTATGCTTTGACATATAATTTCAATGACCCTTATATAGGAAGCGATGATATTTATCAGGAAAATTACGCAATAGGTGAGGTCAAGCCTGGAACTTATACAATAACAGCATTAAATGGACTTTATAAGCGAACTGTAACCGTAAGAGCTGGTGAAATCATAAATGCTGATCCACCATCGCAAGTCGCCGAAGAAGAAGTCAAATTTAATAAATTTGAGCTTTTTCAAAATTATCCAAACCCATTTAACACTTCAACAGTTATAAGATATTATCTTCCCGAGCCAAGGCGAGTTATCCTCAAGGTCTATGATTTGCTCGGGAGAGAAGTCAAAACACTCGTAGATGAGGAAAAAGGCTCGGGTTTGCACTATGTGATTTTTAACGCCGATGACCTTGCAAGTGGGGTTTATGTTTATACGATTTTCGCAGGGGATTTTATCGCTTCAAAACTTATGATTTTTGTAAAATAAAATTTGGAGGGTGAAATGAAGAAAATCGGTTTCATAGGACTTGGAATAATGGGAGAAATGATGGCAAAAAGACTTTTAAATAACGGATATGAGCTTGTCGTATACAACAGAACAAAAGAAAAAATTTTAAAACTTGGGGATAAAGGGATAACCCCTGTTGAATCACCAGCTGAGATTGTAAAGAATTGCGACATCACAATATCAATGCTTGCTGATTCAAAAGCACTTGAAAACATCGCATATGATAAAAACGGAATCTTCAACAATCTAAAAAATGGATTTATCCATATTGATATGAGCACAGTTTCACCATCTACAACTCTCAAGCTTTACAGTGATTACAAAAAACAAGGTGCTTACTTTATCCATGCTCCAGTGCTCGGGAGTAAAACTCAGGCTGGTGATGGAACATTGTTAATTTTTGCTGGCGGTGATAAATCTGCAATAGAAAAATGCGAAGAAATTTTTAAAGTTTTGGGAAAGAAAACATGGAAGTTTGATTCGGTGGAGAAAGCGACAATTTTGAAACTTGCCATGAACTCAATGATAGCCACAATGATCGTTGCATTATCCCAAGCATTCGTCCTTGCAGAAAAATCCGGGATTCCAAAAGAAATAGTTCTTGAAGTGCTTGAAAATTCCGCCCTCAACTCAGCAATGTATCAAAACAAGGGCAAAACGATAATAAACGGAAACTTTGAGCCGAATTTCTATGTCAAACATATGTTGAAAGACATAAATTTAGTCCTTGATTTAGCACTTGACTTGAAAATTCCATTTCCCGTTATTTCATCAATTCGTGAGATGTTTGTTCAAACTCTTTCAAAATATGAAAATGAAGATTACTCGGCAATCTATAAAACAATGGCTGAACTTGCCGGCATAGAAATTTAATTTTGATAATTTATGAGAGCAAGATTTTTAATCCCGTTAATTTTTCTTTTATCTTCGTGCGCAACCTTAAGACCACCATTTGAATACCATCCGAAAATTATCATCGCTTGGGTCGTCAAAGCAGATACTACAAGTTTTCTATCTCTTCAAAAGAATTTTTCTTCCATTTCCATTGTTTCCCCAACATGGTTTAGGTTTGACAGCGCTGGAAATATCATCGCTGACATTGACTCAAATCTTTTAATTTTCTCCCGTCAAAATGATCTGCCTTTAATGCCACTCATAGTTAATCAAGGCTTTCGTGTTGATATTGCTGAGGCATTGCTTTCTGAACCAAAAGTTAGAGAAATGATCGCCGATTCAATCTTAAAACTTGTTCTAAATGGAAATTACATTGGAATAAACCTTGATTTTGAAGGACCATTTGTGAATGTTCGTGATGGATATACTAAGTTTGTTGAGCTTGTGAGCGCAAAACTTCATAACTACGGGAAAGTTGTAAGTGTTGATGTAGTTGCAAAAACATCTGAAAAATTTACTGGCTGGGCTGGGGTTTATGATTATTCTGAACTTGGTGAAGTGGTTGATTATTTTGTGATAATGGGATATGATTATGCAGGAAGACTTGATCCCCCTGGACCAATTGCGCCAAAGTGGTGGGTGGAAGAAACAATAAAATTTGCGATTTCACAGGGAATAAAACCACAAAAAATTATACTTGGAATACCTTTCTACGGAAGATGGTGGAAGGGAAATGAGCAAGGACGAGGGATTTATTACCCTGAGCTTAAAGATGTTATGAGCAAATATAATTTGAAAAAGAAATGGGATAGAAAAGCAAAAGCACCATATTTTAGGTTTAAAGATGAAAACGGAGTTGAAAATGTGATTTATTTTGAAGATGAAGAAAGTTTATCTGAAAAACTTGACCTTGTGAATAAATATAATCTTGCTGGCATCGCTATATGGCGACTTGATGGTGAGCCAGATAAATTCTGGGAAGTTATTAAATCAAAACTTAAACTAAAGGTATTTTTAACAAATTAAAAATGGAGGCGAAGTTATGACGAGAAGAAATCTTATACTGGCTCAAATCATCATAATCTTGTTTGCGGCTAACTTCTTACTTCCCCAGGAAAAATGGACACCCGATGTTATGATAAAGTTCAAGCGAGTTGGCACAACCGCAATCTCACCTGATGGAAAACTTATTGCTTATACTGTTTCAGTTCCCTTGATGGAGGGGGAAAAATCTGAATATCTCACGCATATCTGGGTTGTTTCATCAGATGGAAAAATGAACTACCAATTTACATTTGGAGAGAAATCATGTACAGAACCATCCTTTTCCCCAGATGGTAAATATCTCTCATTTCTTTCAACAAGAGGGAAAGACGGTAAAAATCAAATATGGCTTCTGAGATTAACTGGCGGGGAAGCAGAGCAGATAACAAATGTTAAGTCAGGGGTTATATCTTATAGATGGTCACCCGATTCAAAAATGATTGCATTTACCAGTGCTGACCCCGAAACGGAAGAAGAAGCAAAGGCGAAGAGAGAAAAACTTGATATGATCATCGTTGATAAAAATTATAAGTATGCGCATCTTTATATTGTCAAACTTGAGAAAGATAAGAAAGGCGAATATCCCGTTAAGCGTTTGACATCTGGTGAATTTCATGTGACCTCATTTGACTGGTCCCCAGATGGAAAATTTATCGTTTTCGCGCATCAGGCAAATCCAACTGCAGATGTTTGGACGACATCAGATATTTCAATCATTCCATCAGATAGTGGTGAAATAAAACCGTTGATCAAATGGTCAGGTTCAGACGCTAACCCAAGGTTTTCGCCCGATGGGAAGTGGATAGCTTTTGAATCTGATGGTGGTATGATAAAATGGGCTGGGTTAAGGTATGTTTATATCATCCCCGCAACCGGCGGAGAAGCCAAAAGGTTATCCCCAACCCCAGATGAAAATTGCAGAATAATTTCATGGTCAAAAGATAGTAAGGAAATTTATGTTAGCGAAGCTTATAGAACATCGTTTCGCATTTATTCTGTGCCTATTGACGGAGGAAAACCAAGGGCTTTAACTCCAGATAACGGGAATTATTCAGGTGTTTCATTTAGTTTAGATGGCTCAACAATGGCATTTGTTTATCAAAATTCGGAAACACCACCAGATGTTTATATAACAAGCTTGAAAAAATTTGAACCGAAGCGATTGACAGATGTTAATTCAGACTTTCCAAAACTCCCAATGGGCAAAACAGAAATTTTAACTTGGAAATCAAAAGATGGTAAATTTGAAATTGAAGGTCTCGTCACTTATCCAGTAAATTATGAAAAAGGGCGAAGATATCCTCTTGTTCTCCTAATCCACGGCGGACCAGCAAGCGTTTTCACTCAAAACTTCACATCAGCAGGTGCTGTTTATCCAATTCAAGCATTTGCACAAGAGGGCTATGTCGTGCTGAGACCAAACCCAAGAGGAAGCACTGGTTATGGCAAAGAATTTAGATTCGCAAATTACAATGATTGGGGATTTGGTGATTATGATGACTTGATGGCAGGGGTTGATAAACTAATTGAACTTGGCGTTGCCCATCCTGAAAGTTTGTGTGTCGCTGGATGGAGCTATGGTGGCTATATGACATCGTTTATAGTGACAAAAACCAAAAGATTCAAAGCAGCAAGCGTTGGCGCTGGAGTGACGAATTTAATAAGCTTTACAGGCACAGCGGATATACCAAGCTTTCTGCCCGATTATTTCTCTGGGGAATTCTGGGATAGGCTTGATGTTTATATGAAACATTCGGCTATCTTTAATGTTAAGGGAGTAACAACTCCAACTCAAATCATCCATGGCGAGGTTGATGTTAGAGTTCCAATTTCGCAAGGCAAAGAATTTTATAATGCTTTAAAGAGACAAGGTTGCCCAACAGAGATGATAATTTACCCAAGAACACCGCACGGAGTTCAAGAGCCAAAATTTATCGCAGATATTGGGAAAAGAATCATAGCTTGGTTCAACAAGCATCTTGGACGAGAAACTAAACTGACCATGGAAAAATAGCATATTTTAATCGCCAAAGCACAATCTTTAAACCAAATGACTAATGGGATAGTGATGTATTAGTTTTGTAATTTGATGTTTTTTAAATTAAAACTGAATTGAACTTTAAAACAAAAATTATGCAAAAAATGAAAAAATTAGTTATCCTCCTTATGCTTTCTATCTTAAACCTTGCCATTTCACAAAACAAAATTTTCCCTTTCAAGATTAACAAAGTCGTGCTTGAAAATGGGCTAACTGTTTTATCTGTTCCGTTTGATTCCCCTGGGATAATAGCTTACTACACAGTGGTCAGAGCTGGATCAAGAAATGAAGTTGAGCCAGGAAAATCTGGATTCGCACACTTTTTTGAACATATGATGTTTCGGGGGACGGATAAATACCCAGAACAAGTTTATAATGATATCTTAAAACGCCTTGGTGCTGACTCAAACGCTTTCACAACTGCTGATTGGACTGCGTATCACATTGTCGCAAGTAGTGATGCGCTTGAGACAATAATTGATATTGAATCCGACCGTTTTATGAATTTAAAGTATACGGTGGAACAGTTCAAAACAGAAGCCGGGGCAATTCTTGGTGAATACAACAAAAGTGCATCAAGCCCGTTCCTTTCCATTTATGAGAAACTTCAAGACCTTGCTTTTACAACTCACACTTACAAACACACAACGATAGGGTTTTTAAAAGATATACTTGATATGCCTAATCAATATGATTACAGCTTGCAATTTTTTGATCGTTATTATCGTCCCGAAAATTGCGCAATTGTCGTGGTTGGAGATTTTGACCAGAATAAGCTAATTGAACTTGTGAAAAAATACTATGGAAGTTGGAAAAGGGGCGGTTACAAACCAGATATCCCTGTTGAACCGCCACAGACCGAGGAAAAAGTTGGGCACATTGCCTGGAAAGGTAAAACATTGCCATATCTTGCAATTGCTTACCATGTGCCCGAATTTTCAACAAAGAACATTGAACGTGCATCAATTGATTTTATCTCCGAACTTCTTTTCTCAAAAACAGCACCTCTCTATCAAAAATTAGTAATTGAAAAGCAATGGGTTGATTTCATTCAAGGTGAAGCTCCTGATAGAAGAGATCCATTTTTGTTTGTAATCCTTGCACGGATAAAAAGAAACGATTTAATTGATTCTGTAAAAAATGAAATTTTTAATGCAATTGAAGAATTAAAAACGAAACCAGTTTCAAAAGAACGGCTTGAGCAGGTGAAGTCTTATCTTAAGTATTCATTTGCCATGTCACTTGACAATCCAAACAGCGTTGCTTATATCGTGGGACATTATTTCCAGCTAACTGGCGATCCCGAATCCGTCAACGAACTTTATTCGCTATATGAAAAAGTCACACCGCAGGATATAATGAGAGCAGTTCAAAAATACTTTACAAAAGAAAATAGAACAATAGTAACATTAACGGAGGAAGAAAAATGAAGAAAATAGTTTTATTAATGTTGCTTGCAGTAATGATTTCATCAGCAAAAAATTCAGAAATAAGAATTAAAGAACTTTACAGTCCAAATTATCCGATAATAACCTTTAGAGTTATGATTGAAACTGGCTCTATAAACGATCCCAAAGGTAAGGAAGGATTAAACGCTTTGACAATTTTGATGCTTGCGCAAGGTGGGACAAAAGAACTGACGTACAAGGAAATTCAAGAAAAACTTTATCCATGGGCAGCAAGGATAAATTATCAATTTGATAAAGAGGTCAGCGTTATAATTGGAGAGGTTCATAGGGATCATCTTGAAAAATTTTACAAGATTTTTTCAGATTTGATTTTGAACCCAAGATTTGATGAGCAGGATTTCAAAAGGAATAAAGATTTGCTGCTAAATTATATCAAAGCGACGATAAGAAGTGGAAATGACGAGGAGCTTGGAAAGCAGGCGCTTGTTTGGTTTATATATGAAAATCATCCTTATAATTCTCCTGAATTTGGAACTGTTCAAGGGCTGAACAACATCACACTTGAGGATGTGAAGAACTTTTACAAAAAACATTTCACTCAGGGAAACATAGTTTTCGGGATAGCTGGGGGTTATCCAAAGAAATTGATACAGAAAATAAAAAGGGATTTCGCAAAACTTCCACCAGGCAAACCTGAACAAGTTAAACTTCCAGAGCCAGAGAAAATTAACGGGCTTGAATTTTTATTGATTGAAAAGGAGACAAGATCAACAGCAATATCGTTTGGCTTCCCGATATCAATTAACCGCTCACATAAGGATTTTTATTCTCTGATGATTGCAAATTCATACTTTGGCGAACACAGAACTTTCAATGGAATTTTAATGCAAAAGATAAGAGGTCAGCGTGGATTAAACTATGGGGATTACTCATACATTGAACATTTCGTTCAAGATGGTGGCTCAACATTCCCTGTGCCAAATATCCCAAGACGCCAGCAATATTTCAGCGTCTGGATAAGACCTGTTGAAAATAAAAATAGACATTTTGTTTTAAGACAAGCAATAAGAGAACTTGAAATTTTGGTCAAGAAAGGATTAAGTAAAGAAGATTTTGAATCAACAAGGGAATTTTTATTAAACTATTCAAAACTCTGGGTTCAAACACTTAATAGACGGCTTGGATATATGATGGACTCCGATTGGTACGGGATTGAGTATTTTATTGATAAAATTCAAAAGGAACTACCAAAACTCACGGTTGATGATGTTAATAATGCGATAAGAAAATATCTTAACTTTGAAAACATAAAAATAGTAGCGGTTACAAAGGACGCTAAATCTTATATGGACGATTTAATTTCAAACAAGCCAAGCCCGATAACTTATGTAAGCCCCGTTGCTCAATCAATTCTTGATGAGGACAAAATAATTCAGGAATATAAACTTAACGCGAAACCAGAATCTTTTAAAATTATACCGGTTGATGAAGTTTTTGAAAAATAAAATCAGGGGCGGTTTAAACCGCCCCTTGTCTTTGCTATGAACCTTTGCAGGGTTTGTGGCGAGGAAAAATTAGTTTCCAAAACATTAAACGCATGTATTGATTGTATCAGAAAAAATAAAAACGATATTTTAAGCGAAATCTTAAATTTTCATGCTAAAACAAGAAGAGAATTCAACCTGCCCGAAGAGATACCAAACTCCGACGATGGAATTGAATGTAAAATTTGCGGAAACGAATGTAGAATTCCCAAATATAAGTTTGGATATTGTGGATTAAGGTTAAATGACGGAACTAAAATCTCGCATATCGGTGGGACATCAAAAGCGGGTTTACTTCACTGGTATTTTGATCCCCTTCCGACAAATTGCGTTGCGAGTTGGGTTTGTGAAGGTTCAAAACAATATGGTAAGAAAAATCTTGCGGTGTTTTACCAAAGCTGCAGTTTCAATTGCTTATTCTGTCAAAACTGGCATTTCAGAGAAATAAATATAAAAAGAGCAAGAAAAATTTCGGCTGAAGAACTTGCTGATGTCGTTGATAAGGAGACTTTTTGCATTTGTTATTTTGGGGGTGATCCATCAACTCAAATAATCCATGCGATTCAAACCTCAAAAATCGCTATTGAAAAGAAAGGCAAAGTCAGAATTTGCTGGGAAACAAACGGTAATATGAATAAAAAGTTTCTTGAAATCGCCGTTAAATTATCGCTTGAATCTGGTGGATGTATAAAATTTGACCTCAAAGCGTATGATGAAAATCTTAACATCGCATTGTGTGGGGTGAGCAACCGTAAAACGCTTGAAAATTTTAAGTTTGCATGTCGTTTTATAGACAAACGCCCCGAACCACCGCTTGTCATAGCGAGCACACTTATAATCCCTGGGTATATTGATGCGGACGAAGTTTATAAAATTGCGAAATTTATAAGACAATTTGATGAAAACATTCCATATTCATTGCTCGCATTTTATCCGCAGTTTTATTTTTATGATCTTCCTACGACATCAAGGAAGTTAATGAACGAATGCGTTGATGCTGCAAGGTCAGCGGGTTTAAAGAGGGTTCATGTGGGAAATGTGCATTTGTTAAATTAAGAGTGCCCCTGGCAGGATTCGAACCTGCGACACGCGGTTTAGGAAACCGCTGCTCTATCCATGCTGAGCTACAGGGGCAGGTGAAACCTTTTTTAAATTAAAAAAAGTAGATAAAAAAATCAATATCTTGGCATGCTTGGGTCAATTTTTTCAATCCATGCGTCAATCCCACCAGCAAGATTTTTAACACGAGTGAAGCCAAGTTCTCTAAGGAATTGAACAGCTCTTGCGCTTCTACCACCCATCTTGCAGTAAAGCACCACTTCACGAGTCTGATCAAGCTTGTTAACTTCCTCCGCAAGCCTTGAAAGCGGAATTAAAATGCTCCCCTGGATTCTGTTAATCTCGTATTCATGGGGTTCGCGAACATCTATCAAAATTATATCTTCTCCGTTTTCAAGTTTTGCCTTCAATTCCTCAGCCGTTATCTCCAAACCAGTTTCATGTAGAATTTGCTCAGGCATGACTCCACAAAATGCCTCATAATCAATCAGATCCTTTATTGTTGGATTTTCACCACAAATTGGACATTGAGGATTTTTTCTTAATTTTACCTCCCTAAATTTCATCTTCAAAGCATCAAACAAAAGCAATTTCCCAATTAATGGTTCTCCGACTCCCAAAATTAACTTTATTGCCTCAAGCGCTTGAATTGTCCCTATAATTCCGGGCAAAACTCCAAGAACACCACCTTCAGCACAACTTGGGACAAGACCTGGTGGGGGTGGTTCTTGATAAAGACAACGATAGCAAGGTCCAAATTCGGCATAAAAAACAGATGCCTGCCCTTCAAATCTGAATATGCTTCCATAAACATTAGGCTTCTTCAAAAGAACACAGGCATCATTTACAAGATAACGAGTTGGAAAATTATCCGTCCCATCTATGATTATGTCATAATCCTTTATTATCTCAAGTGCGTTCTCACTTGTAAGACGCGTCTCATATGTTTCAATTTTAACATTTGGATTTAACGCTTCAAGTTTCTCTTTTGCTGATTCAAGTTTTGATCTGCCAACATCCTTTGTTGTGTGAATTATCTGTCGCTGAAGATTTGATAAATCAACAACATCAAAATCAACTATTCCAATCCTGCCAACCCCAGCTGCGGTAAGATAAAATGCAAGGGGTGAACCAAGTCCGCCAGCACCAACTATTAAAACACTCGCTGATTTCAACTTCTTTTGCCCTTTAAGCCCAACCTCGGGCATTATTAGATGACGCCCATATCTTAAAAATTCCTCCCGTGTTAGCTCAACTTTTCCTGCTTGCAGATTTAGAAAATCCGTTCTCAAAACTTCACCGTCCATAAGAACCTCCAAACTTTATTTTTCAATTTCCACCAGCAATCGCCGGAATTATGCTGACAATATCATTTTCGCCAACTTTCGTGTCTTCAGCGTCAAGATATCTTATATCCTCATCATTGACATAGATATTGATAAAACTTCTCAATCTCCCATCCTCTGAAAAGAGGTGACGCTTTAGCTGAGGATATTTACTGACCATATTATCAAGCAACTCTTTTATTGTTTGTCCCTCAACTTCAAGTGTATCTTTATTTTCCGTATATGGTCTCAATGGTGTTGGAATCATAACTTTAATTGGCATTTTACACATCTAAATTTTGTTTTTAATCTCAATTTTTTCAAGTTCAAACTCGCTTCTGTCCTCTTTTAAAACCCAACTGTTAATTTCTACCGCGTTTCCTTTTTTAACTGAAACGATGATGTAAGATAAAAACGGGAAAGCATGTTCCCTATCATACTCGGAAGGTATAGCTGGATGTTCAGGATGGGAATGATAAAATCCAACGATATCATAACCCATTTTTCTTGCATATCTTTCAGCGTTGAGATAATCTTGCGGTTTTATCAAATATCGTCTATGTTTTTCATCCTCTCTTGAATTTTCAAGCCTCAAAATTTCAAAGACGGTTTTTCCTGCAACATCAAATTTTCCAATCAAAACGCCGCAACATTCCTCAGGATATGTTTCCTCAGCATGAAATTTTATATTTTGAATTATTTCATTTGAGATTTCTATCATTTTGCGCTCTCAAAATTTATTTCCTCCCAAAATTTTTCACTTAGATATTTAAATCCAGAGTCTGGAAAAACTGTGACAATTAAACCTTCTTCAATCTCTTCCGCCAGCTTTAAACATGCTGACATAACCGCACCGGAAGATACACCTACAAATAGACCCTCTTTTTTTGCAAGCAACTTTACCATTTTATAAGATTCCTCAGTTGAAACCTCAATCAGCTCATCAACGAGATCGGGCTCAAAAATTCCCGGGACAATTGCGGTTGGCAAATGTTTTAGTCCTTCAATGCCGTGAAGTGGCGAATCGGGTTGAACAGCTACTGTTTTTATCTTAGGGTTAAATTCTTTCAACCTTTTTGCAGTGCCAACAAATGTTCCCGTTGTTCCAAGTCCGGCAACGAAATGGGTTAACTTTCCGCCTGTCTGATTTATAATCTCAACTGCTGTAGTTTCATAATGAGCACGCCAATTTGCAGAATTATTATATTGGTCAGGGTAAAAATATCGCTCTGGATCTTTTTCAACAATCTCTTTGACAACTTTTTGAGCTCCATCAGTTCCCTCAAGCGGGTCTGTAAAAATGAGTTCAGCCCCGTACGCTTTAAGGATTTTCTTTCTTTCAGGGCTTGCGTTACTTGGAAGGGCAAGTTTAACTTTATAACCAAGGACAGAGCCAATCATCGCATAAGCTATTCCGGTATTCCCACTCGTTGCATCAATTATGATTTTATCCTTTGTCAAAAGACCACGCTTTATCCCATCCATTATCATATAAAGTGCGGGTCGGTCTTTAACCGAACCCCCGGGGTTGAACCACTCCGCCTTGGCATAAATAGATATATTTTTTAAGTGTGAAGTTATTTTCGCTATTTTTATAAGCGGAGTGTTCCCGATTTTTGATAAAATTGAATCTCGCATCTATGTTGAAGTAAAATCTGCTTTCTTTGTTATGTCTACAATTACAATCTTGGCTCATATTCTATATTCATCTTTTGGTTTCTATAATAGAAAACCTCATTTGTTCTTTGATTTGTTCCTAAAGAATTCAACCAGCAATCTTACTCCAACTCCGGAGCCACCTTTAGGTTGATAATCATATTCTTTATCAAGCATTGCTGTTCCAGCTATATCAAGGTGAACCCAGGGGTAATTTCCGACGAACTTTTGTAGAAACTTTGCAGCGGTTATCGCCCCAGCCCACCTTCCACCTGTATTTTTTACATCAGCCACATCACTTTTTATAAGTTGATCATATTCATCCCATGTTGGGAGTTGCCAGACTCGCTCATAGGTTTTTTCACCTGCTTTTTTAATTTCTTCCATAAGTTTTTCATCGTTCCCAAACATACCTGTTGCGAAATATCCAAGCGCTACAACACATGCTCCAGTCAATGTCGCAAGATCAATTATCGCCGTTGGCTTATATTTTTGAGCATAACCAAGGGCATCCGCAAGTATTATCCTACCTTCTGCGTCAGTATTGTCAACCTCAATAGTTTTACCAATATATGTCTTCAAAATATCCCCGGGTTTATAAGCAGAACCGCTTGGCATATTTTCAGTTGCCGGGACAAGCCCAACGAGATTAACGGGTAATTTCAACCTTGCAACTGCTTCCATCGTCGCAATTACAGCAGCTGCACCCGACATATCCATTTTCATTTCATCCATACCTTGCGCTGGCTTTATAGAGATTCCACCACTGTCAAATGTTATCCCTTTACCAACGATCACATACCTTTCTTTACTTCTCGGATTTCCATTATATTCCATAATTATAAATCGTGGTGGTTTTGCACTTCCCGAATTTACAGCAAGCAATCCACCCATGCCGAGTTTTTCAATCTCAGGTTTACCAAGCACTTTCACTTTATAACCATATTTTTTACCCGAACTCACCGCAGCTTTAGCAAGCGTTTCAGGATAAATCTCACTTGCTGGGGCATTCGCAAGGTCACGAGCAAAATAAACAGCGCTACAAACTATATCAGCAACCCTTATCCCTTCCCTTATTTCTTTTGAATCTTTCTCTGAAAATACAATTACCTCTCTAACCTTGCGATTTTTCCTTTCCTCATCAGTTAAATACTTATCAAATTTATAAAGTGCGAGAACAGAACCCTCAGCTATTGATTGAGCGATATAATCAAGAGATTCATTTATTTTGTCTTTAATGAGCGAATAATCAGGAAACTCAATCGCAATTGTTTCAGATTTCAAACTTTGTGCTTTCTTAGAAGCGACCGCAGTTGAACGACGCAATTTCTCAAGCGTTACTTTGTCTACCTCACCAAGACCCGAAAGGATCACACGCTTTGATTTTATGTTTGAATTAGTCGGATAGAGAACTGCTATTTCTTTTTCCTTACCTTTGAAATCCCCAGCAGAGATTAAAGCACTTACCTGACCATTAAGAAATTTATCAAGCTTATTTGCAGTTTCCTTAAGCAAATTTTCATCCTGAAATGTAAAGACAATAATTGAATCTGCTTTAATTGTTCCTATGGTGCCCTTTGAATATGTCAACTTCATTTTTCAACCCCTATTTGTTTTTTATAAACATATTTTTCAGCTTTTTTAAGAACTTGCTCTAAAACTTCGTCAACTGAAACACTATAAAGTCGTGCTCCAGCTGCATTCTTATGACCATTCCCTCCAAATTCCTTTGCAAGTTCGTTTATAGGTATATCACCTTTTGACCTGAAACTTAATTTGACTCCATCTCTCAGCTCAAGAATAAAAATAGCCACCTTAATCCCGGCTATACTTAAAATTGATTGAACAAATCCATCTGTTTCCCATTCCTTTACCCCATAATCCTTCAACATTTGCTGTGTCACAATAATGTAACCAAGTTGTCCATCATATTCCGTTCCTAAATCAGAAAGACATTTGCCAAGAAGTTTTATTCTACCAATGGAGCTTTGTTCATAGACCTTTTCATAGATTTCGGTTGGATCTACACCAGCATCAAGCAACTCCGCAACTATGCGATGGGTTTCAGAATCAGTCCTTGGAAATCTAAAAGAGCCAGTGTCTGTCATAATCGCGGTGTAAATTCCAGTTGCAATTTTTTTATCTATCTCAAAACCATCAAACGACTTTATAAGTTTATACACGATTTCACCACTTGCTGGGACATCAACATCAATTAGATAATAATCTGCGAAATTTTGTGTTTCAAGATGATGGTCAATTATGATTTTTATTGCCTTGCTTTGAAGCACATATTTCTCCATTGCCCTCAACCTATGCGATTGATTCATATCGCAGATGAAGATGACATCAGCATTTAAAATTTTCTCAATATGATCATAATCGCCCTCATTAAAAGTTAAAATTTTATTTTCCGGGTCAAGGAACTTATAATTATCTGGGGTTTCGCTGACATTTATAACGGTTGCATATTTCCCAAGTTTCTCAAGGAAATATAAAAGAGCCATTTCACAACCAAGCCCATCGCCATCTGGATTAACATGGGTGGTGATGACAAAATTTTGCGACTTTTTTACAACATATTTAACTTCATCTATCGGCAAGTAATTTCTATTTTGCATTTGGAACAAAGTGAATTTGTTTTAAAATGACAAAGTGTTTTAAAAATTTATATTGAAGAAATGAAACAAACAAATTAATTATCGGGGGATAGGTTTTGAGACAACAAAGGAAGGATAGTATAAGAAAGGAAAAACAAATAAAAAGCGGGGCATAAAGCCCCGCTCTTAAAAAAATTATGTATAAACAGTCAAGAATGTCTCAACAAGCTTGCGCTCATAATAGAACACACCTTTACCCATTGTCTCCTCTGTCCAGATTATCGGCTTTGCACCCGGGTCAAATAAATATGCGGTATACCCACCAAATGTCTCAATTCTATTCCCAAATGGATCAAAGAAGTAAATTCCTGAGCCGCGAGTTATTCCATGGCGCCCTGGGCCCCAGTCAATCTTAACATCGTTCATAACCATAATATCCGCTGCACGGAAGATATCCTGTGCACTTGATATATGAAATGCGAAATGATGCATTCCAGCTTCTCTTCCAGGTATAACCGCAAGGTCATGGGGTTGCTGTCTTGCTTGATATAACCACGCTGCTATTGGCTGACCTTCGCCGTTTACTATATACTCCGTTGCCCTGAACTCTAAAACCTCCTCGCAAAACTTTATCATTTTCGTTGGATCCGGGGCTGTTATAAGAGTGTGATCAATCTTTGGTGGGTTTATCGCATCGGATTTAAGACCCCTTGGCCAGGGATCGGGACTATCCTTTGGAAGGGCATTCCCTGGAATTTCAATTTCATTAAAAATCTCAAAAGTATGCCCGGATGGTGTCTTAAAGCTTATAGCCTTGCCACGCTTATAATCCTCTGGAATGACTTGATACTGCACCTCATACTGCTTTAGCTTTTTCTCAAAGTAATCAACATCCTCTGGGTCAACAGTTCTCCAAGCTGCTCTTACCATCCCTGGTGAATCAGCCTCGGTCAATATAACAGAATAAGCAAGTTGGTCATCCCAAGTTTTTAGATACGCTTTCTTTCCAACCCTTTCAACAAGCTGGAGTCCAAGGACATTTGTGTAAAAATCAAGGGCATCATCAAGATCAAGGACCTTAACCTCAACATAGCCGAGCCGAGAAATCCTAAATGGCATAGCGCACCTCCGTTTTTGGTTTTTAAAGATTTGTTCTTGTTTTAAAGAGAAACGAGTAAAATTCATCATATCTTACAACCTTTGCATGCGAACCATCAATGAGAGATATTTCAATATCCTCAAGCGGAATCGCCCTGCACGAAAGACAAAATCCATTCTCTTTCTCTTGATCTGTGAGCATAACCTTTGAAACTCTTCCGAAATCAACTCTACCTTTAACCCTAATTTTACAAACACCACAACCACCCTTTGTGCAACCGTGCGGAAGTTCAATCCCAGCTTTCAAGGCAGATTCAAGAATTGTTTGTTTCTCATAACAGAGAAATGTTATATCATTTGGCAAGAGATGTATTTTAAATGATCTACCATTGTTCATTGCTCTATATTTGTTAAATTTTCAACTACTGAAATTCCAGCTAAAGCAATTTCTTCATCCCGCTGAGCTGTTGCTCCGCTTACGCCAATCCCACCAATTATCTGACCATTAACTTTGATCGGGACACCACCAGCAAAGATCACCAACCGTGGCGTATGAACAATTCCATGCAAAAGCGCTGGTTCATCTTTTATCAATTCATACCATTTGCTCGTTGGCAAACCGAACGCAATTGCTGTATAAGCTTTGTTCTGCGATATCCCAATGCTTAAAATTGGCGCACCTGTCATCCTGCGAAATTCAAGTAAATTCCCCCCATCATCAACTACAGCTATACAAACCCTTACACCAAACTCCTTTGCTTTCTCTTCCGCTTTGTTTATAATCTCGCGAGCTATTTCTGAAGTAAGCACATACTTTCGCATTAATTGCATCTTCAAATTCACTTTTTATCTTAAAAGAAAATCCTTTACAAGTTCATTAAACTCGTCCCTTTTCTCAATCTGGGTCCAATGTCCACAATCGCCAAAAATATGTAACTCAGCATTTGGCATTTTCTCAAAAATTCTTATGCTTATTTGGTAAGGTATAACTTTGTCAAGCTTCCCATGGATTATAAGAGTTGGAATTTTTATCTCATTTAACCTATCCTCAACATCCATTTCATCAAGATGTTTTTGATACGGTGGATAAAACATTTTTTCGTATGTTTCTTGGAATCCAGGTTGAATTGATGCCTCATATCTCATCCGAACCAAATCATCGCCAACAAGATCTGGATTACTTGAAAGAGTTTCAATAACTTTTCTCATATTTTCAATACTTGGTTTATATCCCCATACAGTTAAAAGTCCCTCAGTTATTGGAAACTTAACACCAACGCTTCCCATTATCACAAGACGTCTAATTCTTTCCGGAATTTCAAGAGCAACCGCAAGGGCAATGGCTCCACCCATGGAGTTTCCCACAATGTTAACATTTTCAAGTTCAAAATGTTTGATGAAATCAATTACATGCTTTATTCTGTTTTTATGTGTGTATTCAAAATTTTCGGGTCTTTCAGTATAACCAAAGCCAACAATATCCGGGGCAAAAACCTCAAAACCATTTTCAACAAAAAATGGCAAATTCAATCTCCAATTTGCCCAAGCTGAAACCCCGGGTCCAGAACCGTGTATAAAAACAATCGGCATCCCAGAGCCAGCCCTGTGAAAATGTGTCTTGATATTACCTACGACCTCATAATATTCGCCAATTTTAACTTTTTCAACCTCGGTCATCATAAAGTTTCTTTATTTTTAAATCCTTGATACAACTCCAACTTTTGATCCTCCGGTTATCCTATCTTTTTCATTGAAGAATTTTTCAACATAAATATCCTCTGCGAATAACCTTCCTCGCATCAATACCTTTATACACGCATCAACCATTGGCGGTGGTCCAGAGATATATGCCTTGAAACCTGAAAATTTTTGAAATTTTCTCTCAAGCACCTCATGAACAAAGCCAAGCTCACCACTCCATTCGTCTTCGGGCAATTTTTCGGACAGCGCAGGAATATAATGGAAATTTGAGTTTTCCTGCTCAATCCTTGAAAAAACATCTTGGTCATATAAATCTCTCGTTGATCTAACACCATGAAATAAATACATTTCCTGTTTCACACCACTTTCAATCGCATCAAGTATCATAGCTTTTATCGGCGCAAGTCCAGTCCCACCAGCAAGGAAGAGCATCGGGTTATCAAAATTTTTTCTCAAAACAAATCTACCAAAAGGACCCGCAAACTTAACCCTATCACCCTGCTTCAACTCATCAAAAATATATTTTGAGCCAAGACCGCCCGGGACTTTCTTTATTTGAAGCTCAATTATAGAGTTCCCCTCCCCAAGCGGTCTTGAAGCAATTGAATAAGCACGATTCTGATCTGTTCCCGGAATGTAAAGTTGAATATATTGACCGGCAAGATAGAAAATTTTATCGTTTACAATTTCAATAAACAATTTTCTCGTATCCCTTGCGCAATCATCAATATCAATAACTTTTCCAACAAAGTCTTTCACTGGATAAAATTCAATTCCTTCTTCAACTTCAACATCAGCTTCAATCACGATATCAGACTTCGGCTTTGCAGTGCAAAGCAACGCATAACCTTCTTCTCTTTCAAAATCCATCAACGCAAAATTTGAAGCAAGCCCGAAATCAACCTCGCCTTCCAAAATTTTTGACTTACATGTCCCACATGTCCCGTGAGTGCATGCATGAGGAACCCACACACCGTTTCTTAAACACGCATCAAGAATTGTTTGCTCTTCGCCACAGCTTATTTCAACACCAAGTGGCTCAATTTTAATTTTATACCTCATGGAATAAAGTCAATTTGTTTAAGCAGGTTTAAATTTAACTATTGATTTATGCCTTAAACCAAGCTCTGCAAGGGTCTTTTCATCATCTGGATTGAATTCACTTTCAAAGTGATACCATTTCCATTTCTTGACTTTCTTAAAATCGGGATCAAGCCCGTAAAGTTGCCCAAAAATCTGTCCAACGAAATCTTTCCATTTCATATTTTTCGGAACCCTCCAGGCAGAACCTGCGCAGAAAAATGGGTTATCAATCCAGTATGCGTAAACGATTATATCATCGCCGAAAACCTCTGCTCTATCGCGTGGAGGGAATTTGTAGTTATAAAGAGCCTTGACTGGCATTTTATAAAACCTCCAATTTTTATTTTTTATTTTGAAAAAAGCGGGCACAAGCCCGCACTTAAAAATTTACACAACAACAGTCGCCATATCTTTATGCCACTCCTTCCAATTCTTGTAATCCTCAGAGACAAAATAATCAAAGTTATCAGTCTGAATATTATACCACTTCAAAACTTGCGGGACCACATCATCCGGACCTTTAGGTGGTTCAGCAAAACAATTCCCCTTGTAAATCTCATGGACGGGTAACCATGCTTGGACATATTTTTCTGGCTCTTGCTCAAATATCCACTTGCAACCATCTGAACAGAAATGGTAAATCTCACCTTCATATTCAACATACCTTTGAACAAAATTCTTCGGGTCATCGGGGTCGGTAAATCCCATTGGTATCTGACACACCTGACAAAGTTGGGGTAAACCTATGTAATAAAATCTCTCTCCAGGCAATGGCGTTTTTGCTTCTTTGGCTTTCTCATACCTCCAGCGATAATACTGATTGAATGTTCTTGGATATTTCTCGGCAAGCCACTCCATCTCCTCCTCTTTTGGAATCCATGAGTGGAAAGCTGCTGCAAATGTAAATGAGAACAAAATCCAATAAACATCATGCGATAAAAATTCCTTCTCCTTGATGGATTGCTCCATATGTAAAGGTGGTCTAATTCCATACCTTTCAAGATCCCTGAACAATCCTTCAAGTATTTGATCTTCAATATAAAGTTCAAATGATTCCTTCCACGACATGACTCTTTTCGGAAGCATATAATCCATCATTGCTCCAACGAGAGATGTCAACCTATATCCACGCCACCACCATTTATCAATCCATCTTTGAATTATAGGAACATTATCTTCATGTTGCTCAAGCAAAAATTTCACTACCTGTAAGCCAAGCGTCATATGCCTTGATTCATCGGATTGCGCACTAAAACCAAATGTCATCGTCGGCGTATCCCCGTTATAAGCAGCGCCTGACATGAATGGAACGAAAAGCAAATTTGTCAAAGCATATTCAAACGAAAACGAAATTGCAGTTACATACTCAAATGGTCCAGCAGTCACAGCATCATCAAAATAAGATTTTGGAACACTTAAATACCAAACCCTATCATGCATATGCGTCATTGAATGAAAGCCATCATAATATTTATTAAAATTGCTTGCTGCGTGAACCTCAATTTGGGTATGCCTTAGCTCATCCATTGACTGGAAAAATCCCGCGGTTCTCGGACCAGCCCCAGGAAGATGCCTTGCGACAAAAGCAAAACCACGATGAGCCATATACTCAAGCGGTGTGACGCCCTGAATGAAAAGTTTAATTGAGTTCAAATACCTTGCATCAGAAAGAGTTAAATGCCCTTGATTCTGAATGAATCCATCAAGTATCGCATAAAACCTTCTGTCCTTTTCAGCTTGATATTTCCAATATGCTTCAATAGTCATTCTGAACGGATCTTCCCACTTGTTCCAATCCTTGATTTTAATCCCCTCATATTCAGCATACGGATAAATATCTTTTTTGCTAACATAAGTTGGCTCCCAATCAAGTCCACGCGTGTAAATATGATACTTTTGAGCCAGTGTTAATTTCTTTTTCGCCATAGCCTTGCACCTCCGTTGTATTTTTAATTTTTTTACATATGAGTATCCCACTGAATCAAGATTTTCTCATCATCCCACTCAGCGAAGTTTCCAGCGTAAGAAATTATCACAAGGTTAAATTCCTGCGTGTCCCACGGCCGTCCCATAAATTTTTCAACCGTCTCACGATTAACAATAAGTTTTTCAGGATGCTTTACCTTGTAATAACCAGGGAATTCATCAATCCTCGCTCCAGGGTTATCTTTTAAAATTGCCTGTACAACATTATAACCCTCCTCGGTTTTCTGAATATCAACCGACACAAATCTTTCCCTTTTTGTTTCTACTGCTACCATCTCTGCACCTCCCCTTTTTAAATTTTGATGTTTAAACCAAGTTTGCCATAAACCTCACGCGCATGATTTAATACATTCTCTTTTGCTTTCTTAAAATCGCCTTTCTTCCTTGGCATTTTGAAAATATCTGCAAATTCATCAACAGCACTTGAAATTTTACCAGCGTAATAATTCAACTTTGACTCAATAAATTTCCTATTGCTTTCACCATAATTTGGATCGGCGAGCAAAACCTTGAACAATTCTTCTGTCCAGCGCATATTATCTTTATACATATCGTAAAAATACTTGCTAAAGAACGAAAAGATTGAAACCCCATTCTCAACAGCAAGATTATCAAGTTCAATATGAACAAGCGGATTAATGAAAACATCAACGGCGAGGTTTTGACCTATTAAAACTTCACCCCAATCTTGAACAGTCAACAGCTTCTCAACATATTCTCGCAAGGGTTGAAAAATTTTGTCCTCAAGCCATGTCTTTTTAGCATTTTCAAAAATATCACCATCTGGTTCAGGAAGCTCAAAAGCAATTCTTGTTATAAGCTGTGCATTCCCATACTTGTCACAAGCGTTAAACTCCGCACATTGAGTTATTGAGGTCCCATAACCAAATCTCGCAACCCCCACAAGCAAAATCCAACCTGCATATTCAAGATGTCTCAACGGCACGAAATACCTGTTAAAAACTTTAAGCCAATCTTCATCCACCTTTTCAAAAAAACCACGCTCCTCGCAAAATTCAAAATACTTATCAACAGCCTCATAATTTTTCGCCCTTGTTGCATTGTAAGTGTAATAGTAATACTGCCTCGGATCAAGGAAAGCATAATAATCAGTCAATTTCAACTCGGAATAATTCTTATCAAAAATTTCCACCCCTTCTCTCCAAGTCGGTCTGTAGTGAAAGTTTTCCCTCTGCTGGATATCAACTGTTGCCTCTTCGTATCTTGAAGCCTGTCTGTTCCCATATCTTTTCAAAAGATAATCAAACGCAAGTCGTTTCGGTTCAATTACCTTTTGCTTGATCTCATACTGCACTGACATAATAGCACCTCCGTTTTATTTTTCATTTGTCTTTTTAATGGTTTTCATCCCTAAAAGCCCATTCTCCTTTTTCTGCCTGTATTCTTCAATTGGTAAGCCCGCAACAGCAAAATTTTCTTTTGAAATCTCATTGATTATCACACGAACGCTTTCAGGGTTAACTTTTAAAGATTCAACGACAGCGTCTGTCACCTTTTTTATTAACTCTCTCTTCATCTGCCTTGTCCTTCCTTCAAGCATATTTATAATTACAACTGGCATATAAATATCCCTTTATTTTTTCACGACGAAAGTTGAAACTTCACCTACACCACATATTGTGACTTTTATAAAATCCCCCTCTTTAACATCAATTGCTTCGGTTATGCTTCCAGTTAAAATTATGCTTCCAGATTTAACTTTTTCCCCACGCTTTGAGAGAAACTTAACAAGTTGTGCTACAGCAATTGCCGGGTTCCCAAGCACAGCCCCCAAAGCACCAGTTTTTTCAGGAATGCCATTTCTCTCAAAAATAACCCCAGATAATCTTAAATCAACTTCGCTCGGTTTTCTTACATCTGCCCCAATTGCAAACCTTGACGCTGAAAAGTTATCAGCAATCACATCAATTAAATCAAATTTAAAATCTTTATACCTTGAATCAACAAATTCAATCGCAGGTGCAACAAATTTCGTCGCTTCAATCACCTCATAAGGTGAAACATCCCCATAGAGATCCTCCCCAATTATAAAAGCAATCTCTGCTTCCGCCTTGGGATGAATTAGATGATTTAAGTTAAGTTCCCCGCCATCATCTATTTTCATATAATTGAAAAGATAACCAAAGCCAACACTTGAAATCCCCATTGACCTTTGTTTGGTGCGTGTTGTAAAAGCAAGTTTATATCCGATGATTTTACCCCCTTGCGAAAGTTTAATACCAACAAGCTCTTTCTGAATCAAATATGCATCATCAATTGTAAGCTCGGGATACGCCCTTACAATTTGATCAGCTTCTTTCCTTTCAACCTCACACTGATGAAGATACCTTGCAATTTGCTTTAATTTACTACTCTTGTTTTTTTGTGTTTTTGCCGACACATTTTTACAAAGTTTATTTTTTATCCAACCTCAATTTCTCTCCCTAATTTCTTTGCAAGTTCAACCGCAACATCAATTATCATATCCTCTTGTCCTCCGACCATTTTTCTGCGTCCAAGTTCAACTAAAATATCTCTTGTATCAACTCCGAACCTTTGTCCTGCTCTTTTCGCATGGAGCAAAAATGACGAATAAACCCCAGCATATCCAAGCGATAAACTATCTCTGTCAATTATAACTTCAACATTCTTTCTTTTCATCATTGGTCTGACGAGATTTTCAGCTGCGTCCATTAGTTTATAGAGATCACAATTTGTTTTTATCCCCGCTTTATTAAAGACAGCGATCAAAACCTCAAGTGGGGCATTTCCTGCTCCAGCGCCAAGCCCACAAAGAGATGCGTCAATTCTATCTGCCCCATTTTGAACAGCAGAAAGCGAATTTGCTACACCAAGCGAAAGATTATGATGAGCATGAAATCCAACCTGGCAACTTAAATTATCCTTAAAAGCTTTAACTCTATCTGCAACATCTTGCGGAAGCATCGCTCCTGCTGAATCAACAACATAGACACAATCAGCCCCCGCCTGCTCCATTATTTTAGCCTGTTTTACAAGCTCACTTGGCGTGATCATATGCGCCATCATCAAAAAACCTACAACATCAAGTCCCCTCTTTTTTGAATACTCAATATGCTGAATTGCTATATCCGCCTCAGTGCAATGTGTTGCAATTCTTACAACTTTGACACCAAGATCAATGGCAACCTCAAGCTCAGCGATTGTACCAATTCCTGGTAAGAGCAACACATCAAGTTTTGCATTCTTTAATACATCAGCAACTGCTGAAATGTATTCTGTTTCTGGATATTTTGAAAAACCATAATTTATTGCATTTCCAGCAAGACCATCCCCATGTGAAACCTCAATTATATCAACCCCAGCTTCATCAAGCGCCTTCGCTATCTCAACCATGTCTTCAATTTCGTATTGATGGGACATCGCATGCATCCCATCGCGAAGCGTCACATCATTTATGATAATTTTTTTGTCCATTTTTTGGCTCCTATTGTTTATTGAACTGTTGACTTTTCTAAAATTTTCTCGGCAAAAAGCTCCCCAACTCTAAGTGCTGCTGATGTCATTATATCAAGGTTTCCGGCATATTTAGGCAGGTAATGCCCTGCACCTTCAATTTCAAGTAAAATTGTCACTTTATAACCACGGTTGAACTCGCCATAACCAGGTATCTTTATCGGATATTTATCAAGTGGGTCAAAAATTGGCTCAGATTTTAGGTTATACCCCGGGACATATTTTTTAACCTCATCAACCATTTGATAAATTGATTCTTTAACCTCCTCAATATCGCATTCATCTGTTATCGTGTAGACAGTATTTCTCATAATAATTGGTGGTTCAGCAGGATTTAAAATTATTATCGCCTTCCCCTTCCTTGCTTTACCGATAACCTCAAGACCCTTAGCAGTTGTTTGTGTAAATTCATCTATATTTTGCCTTGTCCCAGGTCCAGCGCTCTTGCTTGCCACTGAGGATACGATCTCAGCGTAATGGACATCAACGACTCTTGAAACAGCATAAACCATAGGGATCGTTGCCTGACCACCACAAGTTATTAAGTTAACATTTAACTTGTCAAGATGTTCTCCTAAATTCACCGGGGGAACAACATAAGGACCTATAGCAGCTGGAGTTAGGTCAATTGCGATTTTCCCAAGCTCTTCATAAATCGGAGCATTTTGAAGATGTGCCCTCGCACTTGTTGCCTCAAATATAATTTTAACCTGCTCAACAACATCTTTCCTTTTTAAAAATCCCTCTATTCCCTCATAAGTCGTTTCAATCCCAAGCCTCTTTGCCCGCGCAAGCCCATCAGAACTTGGATCTATCCCGATCATCATAACTGGTTCAAGATTTTTTGAATATCGCAGAATTTTTATCAAAAGATCAGTCCCTATGTTCCCACTTCCAACAATCGCACATTTAACTTTCCCATTTTGCATTTTTAACTAAAATTTTGTTGGAAAATATTCATCAAGGTCAATCTCATCAGGAGTTTTGATGTTTAACCTGATAAGGTGCTTTAAATACTCGTTTATCTTTCGCCTATCCTCTTCGGTATCTGCAACAAGAGTAATTTTGTTTCTAACCCTGAAGTCTTCAAATATCTCGTATGGCATCACAAGTTCACCTGATTCAAGCCAATCTGAATAATGTGAAAGTCTAAACTCAACAAATTTATCAAGAAACCTTGTAAACCTTGCATACATGATTTAATTTCACTCAAATTTTACACTCACGCTTCCAAGTTTTTGAATTGATACTTTGAAAAAATCACCTTTCTTCGGGACCACAAGTTGGGCAAGCGCCCCTGAAAGGATGATCTCACCAGCTCTTAAATACTCGCCAAATTCTGAAAGTTTATTTGCAAGCCATGCGACTGCCTTTACAGGATTTCCAAGTGAAGCTGCCCCAGCTCCAGAAACAACAACTTCACCATTCTGCTCAAGTATCATCCCCAAACATCTAAAATCAAGATTATCAACCAATGTCTTCTTACCGCCAAGAACAAACAAACCGGAAGAAGCATTATCTGCAATTGTATCTTGAATTTTTATTTTCCAATCTTTTATTCGGCTATCAACTATTTCAATTGATGGAACAACGAAGGCTGTGGCTCTTAAAACATCTGCTTCCGTAACTCCAGGTCCACTTAAATCCTTTTCCATTACAAATGCAATCTCACCTTCAACCCTTGGCTGAATTAAACTGCTAAGCTTGATCACTCCCCCATCCTCAACATACATCGTATCAAAAAGATAACCGAAATCAGGCTGGTTTACATTAAGCATTCTCTGAACCGCAAAACTTGTAATCCCAATCTTCTTCCCTTTAATCCTCCAACCACTTTTTAACTTCCTCTCAACATTTTTAAGTTGAATTTTATAAGCATCCTCAATTGTCATGCTTCCATTTCTTGATGTCAACGGCTCAATAGGGGTTAAGTTAACCTCAGCTGAGTATAGTTCATCTGCAAAAATTTCAATATAATTTGACATGAAAATAATTTAAATTGGTTTTACCTTTATCTCGCCTGACCTACAGTTTTATGCACACATTTTTAAGCTCCGTATAGAATTCAAAACTATAAATTCCACCTTCCCTTCCGATTCCGCTCATTTTCATCCCACCAAATGGGGTTCTCAGATCTCTCAAAAACCATGTGTTAATCCATATGACGCCGGCTTCAATTTGCCCAGCAACGCGATGTGCTCTTGTTAAATCTTTTGTCCAAATCGTTGCGCTAAGCCCATAATGCGTATTGTTTGCTCTCTCAATAACTTCCTCTTCTGTATCAAATGGTGAGATAGTTACAACTGGACCAAAGATTTCTTCTCTTATAACTCTGCAGTTATCATTTAACCCCACGATTACGGTAGGTTCAAGCCAATTTCCTGACTTAAATTTTTCAGGAAGGTGCTCTGGCGTTTTACCTCCTGTTAAGATTTTGCCACCGTCTTCAATTGCTATTTCAAGGTAGGTGCGCACCTTTTGAAGGTGCTCTTCACTTATCAACGCCCCCATATCAGTTTCCGGATCAAGCGGATCTCCAACTTTAACTTTTTTAGCACGCTCAACAAGTTTTTCAACAAACTCATCATAAACTTTTCTCTCAACATAAATCCTTGAACCACACAAGCAAACCTCACCCTGATTGGAAAAACTTGACTGAATCGTTACATCAAGCGCCTGCTCAATATCTGCGTCAGCAAAAATTATATTTGGATTTTTACCCCCAAGTTCAAAGGACAGTTTTTTAAGATGCTGTGAAGCAGTTCGCATTATAGTTTGACCTGTGGTTGTCTCCCCTGTAAGCGAGATCAATTTTACCTCTGGATGCGAAACAATAAACTCACCTGCCGAATTAGGACCAAAACCATGAACAACATTTAAAACCCCATCCGGAAGCCCAGCCTCAGCTGCTATTTCCGCAAGTTTTGTCGCAGTTATCGGTGTGAGCTCAGAGGGCTTTATTATACATGTATTTCCAGCTGCAAGACATGGAGCAACCTTCCAGGTAGTCAGCAAAAGTGGAAGATTCCATGGTGTTATTAATCCCGCAACACCAACTGGACGCCTCAAAACATAATTTATCGCCCCGCGATCATCCGTCTCATAAAACTCTGTATGAACATACTTCGCAAACTCAGCGAAGAAAGAAAAATTATAAGACGCCCGCGGCACCTCCATCCCCTTTGAAAGCTTTATCGGCTTCCCAACATCTATTGACTCAAGATATGCAAGCTCATCAAGTTTATCCATAATAAGCTCCGAAATCCTCATCAAATACTTACTTCTCTCTTTAACAGGCATTTTCCCCCAAACTTTAAAAGCTTCAACCGCCGATTTAACCGCCATTTCAACATCTTCTTTACCACTTTCAGGAACAGTTGCGATAACCTCATTCGTTGCAGGATATCTGCTCTCAAACCTTTTACCACTCACCGAATCAACAAATTTACCACCAATGAAATTCTTAAGCTCAAGAACTTTACCGATAACCCCAACTTTATGTGTTAATTCATTTAACTCATACATCCCAACATTCCCCAATCTATATTTTTAAGCTCTTCTGAAATTAACTTTGCAGTTTTAATCACATATTTTGAATACTCATCATAGACTTCTTCATTTATTCGGCTTGATGGTCCAGAAATACTAACCGCTGCTATTACTTTCCCCTCACCATTAAAAACGGGCGCCGCAATACATCTTAAGCCATCTTCAATCTCTTCATCATCAATTGCATAACCTCTTTCCCTGATCCTTTTCAATTCCTCAAAAAACTTTTTCCGATTCGTTATCGTGTTTTTTGTAAATTTTTTCAACCCCTTCTCCTTTATAATTCTTTTAACATCCTTTTCAGGCAAAAAAGCAAGCATTGCCTTACCAAGCCCCGTGCAATGTGCAGGAAGTCGCTTCCCAACTTCCGAAATTATAACAAAATTCCTATCGGCAATTATTTTATCAAGATACGCAACCTCCCCGTTTTTAAGCGTTGCAAAATGAACAGTCTCGTTCAAATACCAATGCAAATCCTCAAGATACTTTCTCGCTCTATCCACCATAATTTTCTTTAACGACACACTATTCCCAAGTTCGTAAAGTTTAAGTCCTAACCTGTATTTCCCTGTCTCGCTATTTTTTTCAATAACCCCAATTTTCTCCAGCGAGCGGAGAAATCTATGAACAGTGGCTTTATGCATTTTTAAAATTTTACTTATCTCCCCAACCCCAAACTCAAATTTCCCCCCATTTTGCGAAAAAACAGATAAAATTGCAAACGCTTTCTCAACCGAGTTATTTTTTTGTGCGATGGACATGAACTTTCAAATTATCTTTTATCCAGAATTAAGATAAAAAATATCCCAATTCATGTCAATAGCCAATAATTTCACTGTTTCACTATGTGAAACAATGAGTTAAATTACGAAACGCAAAGATTACTTTATAACCCCTATAATAAAACAAAAAACCCTTGCTCCCAAAGGGTAGCAAGGGCAATTAAAAGGAATATTATCCGGCAATATAACTCCCTTACTTAAGCAACACCATTTTTTTCACATTTATATAGTTCTCTGTAATCATACTATAAAAATATATCCCACTTGGCAACTTTGCACCTGAAGCATCTGTACCATCCCATATAACTTTATATGCTCCTGGTTTAAGATTTTCATCCACAAGATTCTTTACAACCCTCCCAAGAATATCATAAATTACTATCTTAACATTTGTCTCCTTTGGAACATCAAACTTGATTAAAGTCGTCGGGTTAAACGGATTCGGATAATTTTGATAAAGTGCAAATTCCTTCGGTATCTCACTGTATTCAGAAACCAAGACAGGTTTTTTCCTCAATATAATATTAAATATCTGATTTGAACTTGTCTCCGCACCCTTTGAATCAAACGCTATAACTCTCCACTGTCCTGTAATCACCGTATCTGTTCCCAAGAAGTATGGCAAAATCTCTGAATAAGTTAGATTATATGAATTTGTAGTTAATGAATCCCGCTTAAATAACCTGCCTGTTGATGGAAAATAAATTTGAAATTTATACATTACAGAATCTGGGGGCACGTTCAAATCCATGCTTTTATCCCATGTAAATGTTAATAAAGTATCGCCAAACAAAAATTGAAAACTATAATTATCCCCCGGGGATGTTAAACTAAATGCTGATGGTGGCAAATTTATAGGTATAAAATCTGTATAAAATCTTGGCAAAATTTGATACCCATCATTCGGCGGGATTTTATTTGTAAATTGACTTGCTATCCCAACTACACTTACAGGGTATTGAACCTCCCTCTGCCCATCAATATCAGTATCACGATCTATCCTTATTAGTATTGTATCTTGTTTATCAAATGATACAAATAATAAATTTGCATCCGAATTTTCCCCGGGCCATGTTCCACTCGCTTTCCAAAGTGAATCAACCCTTATTAAACGACCCTCATATGCCTCAGCATTTGCAAGATAATTTCTTACACTTATTCTAACAGGCGAAGGAATTTGGTTACCTTTTGAAATTAAAATAATACCGCTACTATCAAATGGCGAGATTTCAGTTAAACCTCTAAATTGAATTATTTTACCTACAACCCTAATCCTATCACCAGGGTCAAGATTAACTACCTGACCACTTAAAAATACATTTATACCACCAGTCCCATCCTGTATATAATATGATGAGCTACCCGCTGAAGCAGTATAATTTATTGATGTTACTATTCCTTCAACTGCTAAAATCTGATCTAATTTATCAGGTACATAATTACTATCTGCATCAACCCGAGCTTCACTTATGTTAACTAATTGCACTGATCCAACCGTATAATCAACATTATAAGTTATTGTGTCTTTCCCATTTTGATAATCAAGAAAATTAGCTTTAATGACTCTAATTTTACTAGTAAAATTACTAGACTTAACTCTAAAACTCAAAACCCCCAAAAGACCAGAACCACTTACATATTTACTTGAATCCTGTGACCTAAGCAATGTCGCAAAAACTACCTCTCCAGGGGTTACCTCGTTACTTATTTCAGTGAATAACGAACCACCATTTAACCTTAAAACATTGACTTCACCTGATATATTACTATTTGCTGTTGCTGTAAGAAATTGGAAATAACTTGTATCATAACCAATCCTAAAATCATAAGCTATCAACCCAGCAAGGGAATCCCCTCTAATTTCAAAATACAAAGTATCCCCAGCTCTAAATGGATAATAAAATTGGACTAAATTTTGATTACCAGCTTTAGTATTAAAATCAATAAAAACCCTTGCTCTTTGATTCTGCCCACCATTTGTAATAAAGGTTGTAAACAAAACTAACAAAATAATTTCAAAAACCTTTCTCATATCTACCCCATTCATTTTATTTTTTAATTTAAAAACCCCTCCCCATCTATAGGGGAGGGGTTCAATTTAAATCTTACTTCAACAATACCATCTTCTTAACATCCACAAATTTATCAGCCACTATCCTATAGAAATAAATCCCGCTTGAGAGTATCTCACCATTATCATTCCGCCCATCCCAGGTTATCTTATATACTCCAGGCTTTAAATCCTCATCAACAAGCGTCCTAACTTGTCTGCCCATAATATCATATATTACCACCTTAACTCTTGCTTCTTTCGGGATATCAAACCTTATAGTTGTTGATGGGTTAAACGGATTTGGATAGTTCTGCATAAGAGCGAATTTCTTCGGAATAATATTCGCTTCATAGGAAACATTGTTCAATAAGCCTGCTTCATCATTATTGGTAATCACAACAATATCATTGATTTCTATCCTCGCCGGCTCAGATGGGTCTTTAACCTTAATCACAAGACTCACAAGCTCCGGTTCGGAGGAAACCTCCGCCAGCGAGACGCCAGCGACAAGCCTTCCGCTGGCGGAAGCTTTCTCAACAAACAAGCCAAATTCCTTGCCCCCATCTACTCTCTCAATCTCTCCATTCTCAATCTTTATGTTAAACTGATAACCTTTCAAATTTGATACCCCAGTAAGCTTCAATATTGCGCTCACCCTCTCACCTTCAAGTGTCTCAGTATCTATCTTTATATCACCCTTCAAATATCCAAGCTTTTCAGGTACATTCACTTTGCTTGAAACTGATGTACCAAAAACTTTGCTGAATTCTACAAGATCATAGATATTAATTTGCCCATCACGATTGAGATCAAAAACAACGTCATACTCACCATCACTTGAACCTAAACCATAGAACTTGGAAAAGATCACAAGGTCAAAAACATCCACTCTCCTATCTGAATTGAAATCACCAACCACTGAATTATCAACAGCAATAGCTTTATTTGGAGCTGATGGCTCAGAATCATTTCCACCATCGGTTGCCCTAATTACATAAGTATTGAGCTCTCTGTTGAGCGCATTAAATCTGTACTCTTTAACACCAGCTGGAATCGTTGCTATAAGCTTCCCTGTACCGTCATAAATATTGTAACCACTTACAAGCGGTATCCTTTGAGTACCGGCCCAGGTTGTAAATTCAATAAACTTACCATCATCAGGTGAAAGCTCAAACCTCGCAATCAAACCTAAACCATTATCCGCAGGATCATCAACCACAATAAACTTGCCAGGTGCAGCAGGTGGCGTCAAATCAGCCGGAAGCTTCGCGCTACCAAGGTATACAAGCCCTGAGCTAACTGACTCTATACCCGGCAACGCACCTTCACCCTTGAGGCTAAGATTTGCAACAATATAATTATTGATATTCTCAATCTTCAATGGTTCAGCTTCCCTACCAGAAGCTTTATCGCCAGCAACTGCAACTATAAAGTAATCGTAAACAAGCGTATCAAGTGGTATTGGAACAAATCTTACAGCTATTGTATCTCCGCTCACCGTATTCTTTGAAGGTGGCACAAAGCTAAATACCGGATACAGTGGTGCCCCAGCATCACCAGCAAGGCGACGATAAATCTCATACCTTGTCACCTGAATATATCCTTCCTTGTATTCACTGCTGAACGGATCATTGCTTGAACGCTTAAACTTAGCTTCAAGTATAGCACCCTGAATCTGCGCCGGAAGAGCTGTAACACTACCACTTGGTGAAGCTACCGTAACTGCATATGTGAGATTTTGAAGACCGGTCTGAGTATTACCATTACCAGCTGCATCAGTGACCACACCAGAGCCAGAAAATCTTACCTTATATTCACCACTTGCACTTGACACAAAATAGTTATTGTCAAAGAATACACGCGCCGTTCTCCCACCATCAAGCAACTTAACCGAAGTCATTTGATTATTATTAAGAAAACGACCAGTTGAGGCAATTTGAAATTCAAGATCCGCACCACTAAATGTAGCTGATTTAACAGGTTCACTGAACCTAACTTCTACAACATTTGGCGCAACGATCTTTGTAAGCGGAGTATTCATAATAGCCGGTCCAGCCTTGTCTGTCTCAACAATATCAGCAGATGTCACATTAACCAGATAATTAGGTTTGAAATCAGCAATAGTTGAACCTGTTACTGTTACATCAGGCATTTCACCAGTATCTCCCTCATCACCTGGAATCTCATCAAAAACAAAAGGCACTCTGTCAGACGATACCGATGGAAAACCAAATAACGAAGCCCTAACATTACTCCTTCCACTTACTACCCATGTTGTCACCGGATTCCCTCTCTTGCCAAGTCCAAGATTTCCATCAACTGAAAGTAAGTTTATATCTTCACTAAAGTAAACAACCATGCTATCAAGTTTACCATTATTATTTCTATCATAAAATTCAATCTTAGTAACTGTAGGCGGTATCCTATCATCAATTGAAATCTTTGTCGCCCCACCAAAATTAATAGCTATATTGTTAGCAGCATCCTTTATAGTATTACTTGGAAGCACCCCTAACGAATCCCTTTCCACATCGTCAACCGTTAATGTATCATCAGTAGTAAGCGTATAAACCGCACCACTTCCTGTCACACCCACAACATTCTTTGCCCTATCATTACCTGTACCTTCATTATCATATATAAATTGTGTAGGCGCTACGCCTGATACTACTGGTTCGCTAAACCAAATTCTCAAATTCTTGCTATTAACCTGACCAATAGCTTGATATAATACCGGGTTTGCGCGATCTAACTCTTCAACACCAATTTTAATTGAATCGGCAAAACTTGGCGAAAAATCAGTGGTATCTGCTAAATCAACAAGCGTGGAATTGCTAAGCAGAACATCTGGTTTTTTATCGGTATCAAAAGCGCCACTTTCATTAAATGCAATGTAAATTATACTATCATTTTTCACATCACCAGAAACAGTTGGATCAAACCTAACACCGGTATATCCCTTCACAACCCAATTGCTTACCACATTCCCAATTGTTGAATCTGTTGTAAAGCCATCAAATGAGCTATCTTTGACTTTTTCAGTGAAATAAATCTTGTAATGATCAATCTTACCATTCTTATTAAGATCCATCGTTTCTGCTTTATGAACAAGCGGTTTCGCCGCGTCTTTTATAGCACCTCCCGACAATGTTGTGCTGACAACTATAGCCTGATTATTCGCATCAACAAGGTCTGATGTAGTTCCATCTTGCACATATTCAACCCTCATACCCTGAGCGACCGGATCTGTCCCAAGCGGTATATCAAGATCAGATGTATCCAAATTAACCCATATATCCGAAGTTAACGTTTGTGCATTATACTGTTCCACAAATGAACCTGGAACTACACTTATTTGTGAGTTATAACTAAACACTTTAACTTTTGCATTTACCCGAACACCATCTAAATTGTTCAATTCCGTAATGCTTGGGTTATATATATCTTCGGTAAATCTCAACAAAACTTTATCAAATTTCCCATTCTTATCATCATCATAGAACACAGCCCAATACAAAACCGGAGCTGCGTTGTCAGAAAGTACAAATCCTGTTATAGCTGATGTCTTATTACCCGCAGCATCTTTCAGATTACCCGGGGTATATGAAAATACCGGCCTATCCGCAGTATTAAATGGAACATCTTGACCACCAAGCTTTTCAACTGTTACTTTTAATATATGTTGGTCATTAGGGGCTTGAATCAAATCAACCGCTGGATACACCGTCTTTATATTATATGTTTGTCCAGATCTGAAAGGCAATTGAGTTGTAAATGTCATACCCGATGAAAGCAATGATGTAATGCCAGTAGTATCAAGCTTTTCACTAAATGTGAGCAAAAATCTATCAATTTTACCATTTCCGTCAGTATCTTGTGTAACTGCACTCAAAAGAACAGGCTCTGCCCCATCAGTGGTTGTAATAGAAGAAATTGCATCCGCAATGTTTCCAGCTGCATCAAGGATTGTATAATAAGTATTTTGTCTGTTACTCAATGCTTGGGAAGTATCAAAGGCAACATTAAACGAAATCCCCGTATCATAATACCCGGGACCAATTATATCAACAAGGATAGAATCCCCAAGCGTAAGCGGAGCCGTCGCAAGTCTTATAAAACCACCATATTGATTTTTCTCATATCTAACAGAATAATTCCCAGCACCTGTTGAAGAATTGATTTTAAAAACTCTAATAGTATCATTCTTGCCCCCAACAGTATCAGTAGCCGGGATTCTTATCGGTTCAGAAAATATCGCTGCAAATTTATCAAGTTTACCATCTTTATTAGTATCAAGTGTCCATATCTTGACGAGCCGAGGCTTTGCCTCATCAACTGATGTCACACTTAGCCCATCTCTTATTTCCTGCCCCTCACGATCCAAAATCGTACTCTTTCCTGCCCGACTGTATGTTACTGCTGGGGTTACGCCCGTATTATACCCAACTTCATTTAATGCAAAAGATTTAACTGTAACAAAACCCGTTGACGAGTAATCACTATTATTAATAACAACATTGGTAACAACTAAATTATCCATTCCATCAGCCGCTGATGAATCACCAATAACAACATTTTCGCTGAATTCAAAATCAAGAGCATCAAGTTTTCCGTTACTATCATTATCTTTCGTGGTAACTCTAACAATGACAGGTAATGCTTTATCAACCGTGGCTAAAAATTGCGTTTGTGCAGTTAATGTACCAGAGAGGTTTCTAATCGTTGGAGTGCTCCCATCAAAATTAACCTCATAGTAATCACCTGTGCTTTTTGGAGCAGGATTGGCAAGGATAATTTCAAAAATATTATCATTTGCAGTCGCACCCGTTGAAACAGAGCTTACATTAATGGTTGATTCTGTTTCATCAGCCTGTGTTCTTCTTTTAACTGTAAATGATGATGGTACTAAAGTTGCATCATTAATCTGATCGTTCATTCTTATCCTTATCTTCTCAACCTTCCCATCGCTATTTTCATCCAATGCTTCCGCGCTCAAAAAAGCGAAATAAGTTGAAGAAACTGTAATATTATCATTATCTTGTGTTATTGCTACAGGTGGGTTAGTTTGAGTCACATTGAATCTAAAAGTGCCAGTTGTGTTAACCGGTGCTTTAAGTGAAACAACGATGTACAAATAAGTACTCTTATTAGCATCAACCTGGATATTAACATTATAGCCAATAGTAGTACCATCACCTCCACTTAAGCCTGTTTTTGTAGCTAACAATCTTGAACCAGACACATCACTTCTGTAGATAGATACTGAATCAAAGTCACTCAGATTAATTCCACTGGTATTATAAGTAAGTGTTAAACTATTAATTGAAAGAGCAGAACTACCAGCTGTAATCTTAACCTTTGTTACCTGAACCCCTTTACTTGTAGGACCAACTGTGAATGGCCAAATATAATTTTCAACGGATTGAGCGAGTAAATTTCCAGTTATGAGAAATAAAATTAAAACAAACAATGACTTAACCTTCATGTTACCTCCATGATTTTATTTTTGTTTTTAAAATTTTGTTAAAAATCTAGCACTTCTACAATTTCCCACTTATAGCCAAATCATTATCAATTTTCCATTCCAAACACCTCACACATTTTTTACTTCATTCTCACTACTGTCTTAAATATAATACAAAAAACTCAAATTGTCAAGATTTTAAAACGAAAAAACTGAAACTTTGCTATAAATATAATTCAAAAAAATTAATTTGTCAAGACCTTTTTCACGATATAATATAATAAACAAAAAAACATTTGTCAAGGGGGTAATGTGATTTATATCACTTTTTATCTACAATTTTTATGCCAAAGTTTCTTGAAAATATAATCAAGTCTTGAACATCTATTTTCAAATCATCGTTCAAATCAAATAAAGCCTCAAATTCCGGATATGTGTCAAAATCTGTGCCAAAATTTAATGCAAACAGATATAAATCAAATATATTAACTTCATAATCAGCGTTAAAATCGCAAAACAATGTATTGTCAATAGCGATAGCAAAGTTAGGGGATGATCTTTCCGATTCATTTACCCCATCAAAAGCAGATATTGAATAGAAGTGTTTAATTCTATCTCCAACGTCAATTGATACAATTGAATCTCCCGGTGGTATGATTGTAAAAAATTCATTATCCTTATAAACTTTGTAACCTATTAACTCTGGGTAAACAAATTTACCGTCTGACCAGGTTTTTCCATCGCTTGGTGAAAGTTTAAAATTTAACACTATTTTCGTGCCGTTATCGCTTTTATCATCATAAGCTCTAAGGGAATTAAGTGGAATTGGTTCCGGTGGAATGTTATCCACTGGTTTAGCACTTCCAACATATATCAAAGATGAATAGGTTCTCCTATTACCTGACCTAATATAATAACTTCTTAACGTAGTATCACCATATGTTGGAACATCAACTACAACTGTGTCTGAGTTCCCAAGCGGATAAAATATAAAAAATGACTCTGGTGAATTTTCTCCCTCCCTTAAAATCTCGTAAAATTCTACTTTAGCCGAGTCAGGGGAATAAGAAGATGACAGGGTATCATTTATTGATCTTACAAAGTAAAATTTGAGATAATAACCTTGATCATTTGGTCTATCTATTACAACTCCATATTTCGGAGGGAACAAAGGGCCCATATTTACAACTTTTATTTTAAATTCAACTGAATCTGAAATATGAGCATCAGATACAAATACTTTAAAAAGATATTCTCCAGATTGATAAAAATCTGGTTTCCATGTAAAAACACCTGTACTTGAATCAATCTTTGCATTAGGAACAGGTGAGGATAAACGATATCTTACGGTGTCATTATCGGGGTCATACGCAATAAATTTATATTCCAGTTTTTCCCCCTCATCTATAAGGGTATCGCTGAAAAAAGCTACAAATTTAGGTTTACGGTTAACATGAGCAATAGTTATAGAAGATACCGTATATATACCATCGGTGACACCAACATTTATAATATGGTCTCCGCCATCATCGTAATTTGGAGTCCATTCAAAGTAGCCATTTGTTGATAAATTTGCATTTAAAGGTATTTTGATAGGGATAAAATAAATTGGGTCATTATCAGGGTCAATCGCTTCAAATTTAAATTTTAAGGTTTCGCCTTCATTCACAGTAATTTCATTTGACATTTTTTTGGTAAATATGGGTGGTTTATTCCCCACTCCGGATAAAATTTCACTCCATTTATTATTGGCTAAAGATGAGAGAGTCTTTAAACCCTGAAGAGATGAGGCTGCAAATATTGCAAAAGATACAATAATTTCATTATTTGGTAGGAGGGCGAACGGCCCTGCAGATATAACAAAAGAAACATCAGTATTTTTGACCTGTGTCCTTGTAATTCCACTGCTTAAAGCTTTCCATTTTTCCTTCTTTGTAAAACCATCCCATATTGGCAATGGATTGCCTGGAGTCCTGTAATCATTATCAATTCCAAAAAAGTTAATTTTTTCTCTTGGATAAAGTAAGGAAACGCCGGCATAACTACCCGAAAATTTAAGAGAATCATAAACATACACCATATGATAGGTGCTATCAAAAACAAGGTTATTGTTATAAACTGAACCAATATCCCAATCAAAAAACATACCTGCAAAGATGCTTTCAAAAACTAAATCCGAAATATTTCTAATCGTCAATTTAACTATTAAATATCTATCGTATGCAAATGTTTCAAATTTAAACCTTAAACCAATTTTATTATCAGCGGCTCTACTGTCATCAAATATACACAAACCTTCCTGCGGAGCTAAGCTCCCGGGGACTTTAATAGTAAAACGATGGACTATGTTAAAATCGTTAACCTTGTTCTTTCCAGTGTGATCTCTGGCTGAATCAACAACCCTAATGCTGTCAATCCCAACTATTAAAGCACCTTCAAATAATAAGTTTTCAATTTTTTGGAATAAAAATCCACTACCTTCAGTATTATTTGGATAATCATTAAACCCTATATTGCCCTGACTTGTAATTGTAGCCACTAAACTATCCGTATTATGATCAAGAAAAGTTTGATTAATCAAGAGATTAACTATATAGTAATCCTCATATTGGTAATTTTGATCCGAAAACTTAAAAACAATATGGGCTCTTGTATTTTCATTAACCTGATTACTTACCCTAAATCCAAATTGAAATAATTTTATTTGAAAAGTTTCAACTCCCCCAATAAAAATAAATCTATTTAAGGATTCCAAAGCATTTTCGCTGATCTCAACAACTTCAATGTAAAGGGAAGTAGCCCTTGTTAAATAGTTTTTCAAGATACCCGTCACATTGATGTTTTCTCCGGGTTCATAAACTCCATTCAAATTTTCATCCACAAAGTTTATCTCTTCAACCTTCACCGCCGGCATTTCAAGTGTCAAAGCCCTATAAGCATTTAGTCTTCCATATCCCAGTTTGTATTTAAATTCCGGATTTAAATCATCAATTTTATCCGCTGTTATTCTTATCTTTTGTTTTACTTGTTCAGATGTCAAAGCTAAATTTTGTGATAGTAAAATTGCAATTACACCAGCCACATGAGGGGATGCCATAGAAGTTCCACTTAAGTAGGCATATCTATTCCCCGGAAAAGTGCTGATTATATTAACACCAGGAGCAGAGATATCAATTCTTTTTCCAAAATTTGAAAAATATGCTTTTCTATCTAAAGAGTCAGTAGCAGCCACAGATATAACCCCTTCATATGAGGCGGGGTAGAAAGGTATTTCACTATTTTTATTTCCAGCTGCAGCAACAACTATAACACCATTTCTTATGGCGTAATTTATCACATCCTGACCGAATTTTGACGGCATGTAAGAACCCCAACTGCAGTTTATCACTCTTGCCCCGTTATCAACTGCATAAACTATCCCTTCATACCCATAAATAATCCTAGTGTCATTAGGATCGTCTGATGAAACCTTAACAACCATAACTTTTGATTTTGGAAATACCCCCGCTATTCCGATGCCGTTATTTGTTGAAGCTGCAACAATACCAGCCACATGAGTACCATGGGGATGCCCAGGAAAAGGCTGATTATCAGGAGTAAATCCGTCTCTCCCTGCAAAGTCCCACCCAACTACATCATCTATATAACCATTGTTATCGTCATCTATCCCATTATTAGGTATTTCTCTACGATTATACCATATATTATCTTTTAAATCCTCGTGTAGTATATCCACACCTGTATCAATAATTGCAATTAAAATTGAATCCACGATTAAATTTTGCCAAACATACTCTATTTGAATTTTTCTTAACGCCCACTGAGAACCATCAACATACTTTGGGTCATTACTTGGCTCAAAAGCTAATGTGTGGATGATTTTAGGTTCTGCATATTCAACTTCAGGCTCGTATGATAGTTCTTTTGCTACAATTTCGGGCGATATGTTGTCAGTATACCTTACAAGATATATTCTATTTAATTCTTTATCTCTGTGATTTGGAAATATCTCCTGTATCTCCACAGCTTTAAATTTTTTCAGCTTTAAATCAATTGCTCTAAATCCCGTTAATTCTATAAACCGCTTACCTTCTTTTCTTATTTTTGATTTTAACTTAATTATTACCAATCTTTCCATAACATTTTCTCTAATTATTCCGTCACCAATATCGCAAATCACATAATTTAACAAAGCAAATAGAAGAACAACTATTTTTTTTATTTTTTCACTATATTTCCCCATTCTTTATCCTTCCCCTTAACTCTTGAAGTTTTAAAAGAGCTTGAAGAGGTGTCATATTGTCAATATCAAGATTTAAAATTTCCTGCCTTAATCTATCATCATTTAATTCAAACAAACTTATCTGAAACTTCTGCATTAATGCCTCTTTTGAAATTTTCTTCTTTACTTTGCCCTGCGGTGTTAACTCCTTTTGCTCAAGGTTTGCAAGAATTTCCTTTGCCCTTTCAGTAACTTCCTTTGGCAAACCTGCCATTTTAGCAACTTCTATACCATAACTATGATCCGCATACCCCGGGACAATTTTATGTAAAAATATAACTTTATCACCAACTTCCCTAACATCCGCTTTGAAATTTTTTATCCTTGGATATAGCTCCGCAAGCTCATTCAATTCGTGATAATGAGTTGCGAAAATTGTCTTTGCCCTAAGTTTTGGGTTTTCGTGTATGTACTCAGTTATAGCCCAAGCGATTGAAATACCATCAAATGTGCTTGTCCCCCGCCCTACTTCATCAAGCAAAATTAAACTTTTAGGTGTTGCATTGTTTAAAATGTTCGCCATCTCATGCATTTCAACAAGAAATGTGCTCTCACCTCCAGCAATGTTATCCGATGCCCCAACCCTTGTAAAAATTCTATCCACAATCCCAACCCTAGCATAACTTGCGGGAACAAAACTCCCAATCTGTGCAAGCAAAACTATTAAACCAACCTGTCTTAGAAAAACACTTTTGCCAGACATATTTGGACCAGTGATTATTAGAATTTGATTTTCAGAATTATCAAGATAAACACTGTTTGGGACAAACTTTTCCCCGGGGGGTAAAATTTTCTCAACTACAGGATGTCTTCCGTCTTTTATCTCAATCACATCGCCATCATCAACTATCGGGCAAGTATAGTTATTTTCAACTGCAACTTCAGCAAGTGAAACAAAACAATCAAGCATCGCAATAAGCTGAGCGTTCTTTTGAATTGCTTCTGTATGATCAGAAATTTTCTCCCTTACTTGATTAAAAAGCTCAGCCTCAAGAGCAGAAATTTTCTCCTCAGCCGTGAAAATTTTCTCTTCATATTCTTTCAACTCTGGAGTGATAAATCTTTCTGCATTTACAAGCGTTTGTTTTCGTATGTAATCTGGAGGAACTTTATCAAGATGTGTTTTCGTAACCTCAATATAATATCCAAAGACAGAATTATAGTCAATTTTTAAACTTGGGATACCAGTTCTCTCTCTTTCTTTCTGCTGTAAATTTGCTATAAATTCTTTGCTTGACTTAGTTATATAACGAAGCTCATCAAGTTCAGCGTTATATCCATCTTTTATAACTCCACCATCCGCAACAGTTGCCGGGGGGTCGTCAACAATTGCCAATTCAATTAAAGAGATAACATCAGTAAGTGGGTTTAAAAACTTTGATATTTTTTGGAGCGTATCTGATTTTGAATTTGCAAGAAGCGATTTTATCTTGGGAATTTTTTTGAGCGATTCTTTTAAGTTAATCATATCTCTTGGATTTGCTCTTCCAGTTGTACCTGGAAGATGTGCCCGAATTGCTATCCTTGAGATTAATCTTTCAAGATCACCAATTTCACCAAGTATTTTGTAAAGCTCTTTTCTTAATTCTTGATTTTCATAAAGCTCTTTTACGGCTTCAAGTCTCTTTTGAATTGGTTCAAGTTTTCTAAGCGGTCGCAAGACCCATTTCTTTAAAAGTCTTGCCCCCATCGGAGTTTGCGTTTTATCTATAACTGAAAAAAGCGTCCCATAGGCAGTTTCCCCAGAATATGAAACGGTTATTTCAAGATTTCGCTTCGTTGCTGGATCAAGGGTCATGTAGTCTCCCGTATCATAGCGTGAAATTTTTCTTATATGAGATAATTTTGCTCTCTGCGTTTCCTGAAGATAATGCAATATAGCACCTGCTGAAATTATCCCAAGCTCAAACTCATCTATCCCAAACCCCTTCAATGACTGCGTCTGGAAATGGTTAGTTAAAATTTCAAATGCATAATCATATTTGAAGACCCAATCCTCAAGCTTCGTAAGAAAAGGTTTAATTTGAGTTTTCTCAAGAACTTGCTCAACAACATTTTTAAGCGATTTGCTGTATAAGATTTCACTTGGGGTTATGGTATCAAGCAGGTTTGGCAAATCGTCAATTTTAACCTCGGTTGCATAAAATTCGCCAGTTGAAACATCAGCAAAAGCAACCCCAACTTTATCACTTTTAAAAAACAAAGCACAGACAAAATTATTTACTCTATTGTCAAGAAGTTTATCACTAATAACGACACCAGGTGTGACAATTTCAATTACATCTCTTTTAACTATTCCTTTCGCAAACTTTGGATCTTCAAGTTGCTCGCAGATTGCAACTTTATATCCGGCTTTTACAAGTTTTGGAAGATATGTTTCAAGCGCATGGTGCGGAAAACCAGCAAGTGGAACATCAGCTGCTGCTCCATTCGCCCTTCTTGTCAAAGCTATACCTAAAACCTTTGCAGTTATTTTTGCATCCTCTTCAAAAGTCTCGTAAAAATCACCCATCCTGAATAAAACTATCGCATCAGGATATTGTGCCTTTATCTTTCGATATTGTCTCATCAACGGGGTTGACATATTTAGCAGAGGGAAATTTTATTTTCGGCAAAGCTAAACTTTAAACCTTTCTTCCATATCTCATTTCAAATTCATAACTTTTTACCATCTTTATATCAGGATGCTCCTCACGCAAATAATTTTCAACCTCAGGTGAAAAGTAATAAGCAACTATAAAAGCATAAACATCCGCATTGAAATAATTTCTCAACCTGTCCCTCTTCTTGCTAAGCTTGTCTATCTCACCCTTGCTCGGTCTTGACTTACACTCCCCAATCAAATAAACCTTCTGCCCATCCTTACGCCCCTCAACATAAATGTTAACCTCATCATATCTTCCATCTGGATAAACGACATTTCTTCTCTCAACTATTTCAGCCTCAACCCCATATTCATCCCTTGCAAATTCCCTCATATAAACCATAACCTTATCCTCAAGCCCATATCCAACTGTATCCGAAATGCCAGCAAGTATTTCTCTTGTCCTTTGATGTTCACTTATAAGCTGGTTTAATCTTTCTTCCGTCTTTCTCTGTGCCTCCGCAAGCTGATCCACTCTAATTGTAAGCTGGTTCAACCTCTCCTCCGTCTTTCTCTGTGCCTCCGCAAGCTGATCCACTCTAATTGTAAGCTGATTTATACTCTCCCATACTCTCTTGAAATTCTCCTCCGTCGCCTTCTCAAATGCATTCAACCTCTCTTCCGTTCTCCTTTGCGCCTCTGCAAGTTGATTTATGCTCTCCCACACCTTCTTGAAATTCTCCTCCGTCGCCTTCTCAAATGCATCTAACCTCTCCTCTGTCTTTCTTTGCGCCTCAGCAAGAAGAAACATATTCTGCCCAATCTGCTTAACCAAATCCTTTAAATCCTCAAAATCACTTCGTTCAACATACATAACTTTAAATCTCTCATCTATTAATCTTCTTATCTCCTCAATCAACTCGGGCGTTATCTTTATACCCTTTCTCCTCTGCTCCCTCATTTAAATTCTCAAATTTATTTTCTCTCACCTTTACTAAAAAATTAAAAAAATTTATTTTTAATAAAAAACTTATCTCAATTAAACCCAACCAATTGTGCTATTAAACTATCCACGTGATCACCAGCCTGAGTTTATCAAAAACAGATTATTCTATCACTTGACCTTTACATTTTTTTTGCTTATAATTGTTTTAGTTCTCTAATAAATAAAAATTTCGCATATGAAACAAAACAAAGGCATCAAATTTCGGCTTTTGATATTAACCCTTACAATTCTCTTTTCTTCTAAATCATCAGGGTTTGTTAAAAAGAGTGAATATCTTGATTTTATTAAAAGCTCTGTTAAAAATTCATTGAATCAATATCAAGAACGACTCGAAGAGTGGAAAAGGAGCTCAACTTCATATGTTCTTTGGGGTTTCAACCCACCAGGCGATCCAATCTACCTTGCAGATGCACTTGGGTTTCTTTATCAAGTAACTGGGGACAAAAATTATGCGAAGACCGCAATAAAAATTCTTGATGAATATTCGGAACTCAAAAAGTTTTACCCTGAGGAGCTTAAAAAATTAAGAGTTGAATATAAAGATGGTGTCCCAACAATAGCAAATTTCTTTTTCGTTTATCCGTATGTAAGAGCTTACTTAAGAATAAAAGATTCAGGGTTATTAGGCAATGAGCAAAGGGAAAAACTTTACACAGATATTACTGAAAGTGTTAATTTTATCTCTTACTTCCCCGAATGGGGAGCTCACAATAGGGCGGTTTTGCGAGCAGTTGCATACCTTATCGCATCTATTGCATTCCCTGATCATCCATCCGCCAACGAGTGGAAAAAACAGGCTGAAACCTTAATATACGATAACCTATCAAAATGGCAAGCAGAGGATGCAACTATGTATAATGGTGTATGGTTACATTCAATGTTAATTTACATTGAAAACTCAAACAATGAAAAAATTTTAAACCACCCAACATTAAGATACTATTTTGACTACTACCTTAATCTACTTTCACCATTCGGAACAATAGTTGATGTTGGTGATGCTAATTTCAACAATGCTTTTGAAAGATTTATCGCCTGCTTTGAAAAAGCAGCTTCATTTTACAAAGATGGGAGGTATAAATTTGGTGCGGAAAGAATTTTTAAAAGAATGCTTATTGATGGCAAATATTCAGCCGATCTTGCTTCAATTTTATCCGACGCTTATAGGTGGTGTGATGATAAAATAAAAATTGAGCAACCTTATAACTTAAGTCAAGAAGTTCTTGATGATGTAGTTGGAAAGAAAATCGTGTTTAGAACCGGCTGGGATTCGCTGGCAACTTATATGCTTATTAACTATCGCGACGAAGGGGATGGGAATTATCTTACGAGAGAATATCTCAGAAATACCATCCCAGTTGAAGAAGAAAAAATGCACCATGGAAGTTCCGATGAAAATGCAATTGTTTTTTTGATGAGTCAGGGTTCAATTTTATTACATCACGCCGGATATAGAGATGGTCTTCCAAGTGGAATGTTTGGATCTTTTAGGGCTGACTACTTCCACAACCGTCTTATCGTAAGGAAAAATAAAAGAGAAACAAGGGATAGTCCCATTTTACTTTCACCACCTCTTGAACAAATTAAAAAACAAACCTTGCTTGAATTCGTTAGAAATTCTGGAAATTACAGGATTACAAGAACAATGAAAATTGATTTCCTTACTTTTGAAGAAGTTGAGTATTCAAGGACCAGGACAATTGATGATAAAATTGGATATACATGGGATAGAATTGTGTGCTTTCTGAAAAAAATAGGCTGGTTTGTCGTTGTTGATGCAGTTAAATTTAATCAATCCGACTACTATACACTTGCAACTTTATGGCATACTCAAAGGATTTTAAAACATGGTAAAAATTACTATGATACAAGAATTGATTCAATAGGAAGGTATAAGGTTAGCGGTAAACATAATCTTTTGATTTATTTCCCGCAAGTAGAATTTGTTGAATCAGAATTATATGCAAAGAAAGACAGTTTTGAGAGCCAAACACGACATTTCCAAAGGGAATTTTGCATATATCAGACAGTATCATCATTTTACAAAATTGGGGATATTGAATTCTTCATTACTTTTCTCATCCCCCACAAGCAAGATGAAGATATTTTAGAATTAATAAGAAAAGTTAAGGTTGTGAAAACAGATAGATTCCCACATGGCATTGGTTTTAAGATATCAGAATCTAACAACGAAATTTATTTATGTTTAAAACTTGACCTTGACTTTGAACTCCTGCGTGAAAATATCCGCCCAAGATACACATTTGAATCTGGGAAAATTAAATATGATATAATTGAGACAGACGCTTACTTTTCATATGTTAGAAAATATGATGAAAACCTATATTATGCGGTTTCAAATTTTATAAAATTTAACTTTGATGGCATACCCATTGCTGAATCAAAGCCATATACTTTTGCACTTCAACTTGATGGTGGTCCAGACAGGATTGGATATACTAAAATTAGATTTCGCGAGGATAAAATTAAATTGACAAAATAACAAGTATGGTAGAATGGATTTGAATTGAAATAAATTTTAAACAAAAAGAAAGTAGGTGGTTTAAAGGTGAAATTAAAACTTGAAGGGATCATTCCAGCGGTGGTAACCCCAATGAAATCTGATTTCTCTGTTGATTTCGTCCAATTGAAAGATTATATAAATTGGATTAAAAGTTTTGATGGACTTGGTGGTGTTGCTGTCAATATGGATACAGGTGAAGGAATGCACCTAAGCAGGAACGAAAAAATGAAAATTCTTGAGTTATGGGTTGAGTCTGTTTCTGGTAAATTCCCTGTTCTTTGTGGTTTAACCACAAGATACACTAAAGAAGCAATTGAAGAGGCAAAGTTATTTCAAAAAATAGGCGCAGATGCAATTGTTATCTTTCCCATACCAGCATACGCGGGGCAACCCCTCCCGGCCGAGATTCCATACAGGTATCACAAAGCCATAAATGATGCGGTTGATATCCCACTTGTTCTGTTTCAACTTCAACCAGCTCTTTCAGGGGTTTTTTACGATGAAAAAACATTGATCAAACTTGCAAAGATAAAAAATGTTGTGGCGATAAAAGAGGCTTCTGCTGACGCTTTTAAATTTGTTCAGACACTTAACATTTTAAGGAATCTTGATAAGAGGATATCTATACTAACAGGAAATGATGATTTTATACTTGAATCGCTCATTCTCGGGGCTGATGGAGCCTTGATTGGTTTCGGAACGCTTGCGGTGGATGAGCAGATTGAAATGTTCAAAGCAGTTAAACAAAAAAATTTTGATAAAGCTTTTGAAATTTATTCAAAAATAAAACCACTTGAAGAAGTTATATTTTCTCCACCTGTAAGGGATTATAGGGCGAGGGTAAAAGAAACTTTGCGAATGTTAGGTGTTTTAAGAACAAACTTTGTTCGTCCTCCGCTTCTTCCAGTCTCATCAAAAGATAAAGAAAAAATCAGAAAAGCCCTGAAAAAACTTGGCTATAAAAAATTAAATTAGACAAAGTGCATGGGACCAGAGAAATTTAAATCTGAGAACAAATATATTGTGCCAGCTGTTAAGAGAGCTGTTGAAATTTTGAACCTGCTTGAAAAATCTGAAAAATCATTAAGCTTGGGCGAAATCTCAAAAGAATTTAATTACCCCCGAAGTTCAATTTTCAGAATTCTCATCACACTTGAAAATTATGGACTTGTTGAAAGAAACCCTACTGATAACACATTTACACTTGGATTGAGGTTGTCTCAACTTGGAATTGCAAAGCTTAATAAAATTAATCTCGGCTACGACTCATATAAATATCTGGAAGAGCTTGCTAAAAAAACAGGTGAAAGTGTTTATCTTGCAGTCCTACAAAATTATCGTGTTGTTTTAATCCAGCGTGTTGATTCGCCAAGCATGTGGTCTCTCGTCACACAACTCGGATTGAGGTCACCTGTCCACTGCACCGCAAGTGGTCAAGTTTTAATATCTGAAATGAGCGAGGAAGAACTTTCAGAGCTTGTTAAAAAGGTCGGCTTGAAAAAATATACCGAAAAAACTATAACACGACTTTCAGAACTTAAACTAAGGTTAAAGAGGATAAGGGAACAAGGTTTCGCGGTTGTTGATAGAGAATACAACCCTGAACTTGTTGCAGTTGCTGCACCAATAAGGAACGCGTGGGGTAAAATTATAGCTGCACTTTTAATAACTTTACAATATAGAGGGAATAAAACTATATCAAGAGCTTATGAGCTGGCAAAAGATTTAAAAGAATATGCTGAGAAGATCTCAAAACAGATGGGTTATACAGGGAAATGACAGAAAAAATTGAGGAAATAAATCTCTACCATATTCAGATCCCTATGTCAGAACCCTTCAAAATTAGCAGTGGTGAAGTTTCTGTTAAAGATTCAATTATAATTGAATTAAAATTTGAATCGGGCATCGTATCGTATGGTGAGGCATCACCAATGGCAGGTTCATTTTATTCAAATGAAACCCCTGAAAGTGTATGGAGTGAACTTATAAATTTTGTTGGCTTAATTGATAAAAAATTTAACTTTGATAACTTTGAAAAAGAAATTTCAAAAGTTATCACACGATTTTCTAAACTTGGTTTAAGTTCCTACGCCATCGCTGGAATTGAAACTGCATTGTGGGACGCCCACTCAAAAATAACTAATAAGCCCATTTATGCTTTACTTGGGGGAAATTATAAAGAAATTGAGTCTGGACTGGCAATTGGAATTTACGATAGTGTAGATAAACTTCTAAATAAGATTGAAAGATATCTTGAGTTGGGTGGATATAAAAGAGTAAAAATAAAAATACAAAAAGGCTGGGATATAGAGCCAATTTCAAGTGTTAGAAAATTTTTCACAGATATACCATTAATGGTTGATGCAAATTGCGCCTATACCCGTGATGATATTGAGCATCTCAAAAGGCTTGATGACTTTGGTCTTATTATGATTGAGCAACCTTTATCCAAAGATGACATTGAGGGGCATGCGATTTTACAAAGCAAAATCTCAACTCCAATTTGCTTTGATGAAAGCGCCGATTCAATTGAGAAATTGAACAAGGCTTTTGAAATTAATGCTTGCAAAATCATCAACATCAAAATTCAACGTGTCGGTGGACTGCTAAATGCCAAAAAAATGCATGATTTCTGCAAAGAAAACAAAATACCTGTATGGATCGGCACAATGCCAGAGCTTGGGATTGGTTCATTTCAGGCGCTTTCACTTTGTATGCTTGATAATTGCAAATTCCCAACCGATGTTGAGGATTCACTACGATGGTATACAGATGATATCATTGAACCTATGATTGAGGTAAAAAACGGGATAATAATTTTCCGAGATTATATAAATGTGAGCCTTGAAAAGGTTAAAAAATATACAGTTAATAAAACGAAGGTAAAATTAAGTTAATTATGCCGACGCTTGAAGTTAATTTTCTCGGTTATCGCATTAAAAGTCCAATCCTTGTTGCCTCAGGACCAGCAAGCCATGATGTTAAGCAGATACCGATAGCGCAGGAAATGGGAGCTGGTGGCGTTGTTTTAAAAACCGTTGTATCTGATAAATTTGATTATATGAGATACTGGCCAAGACCAAGATATAAACTTATTGATTGGGATAAAAAGATGAACGGAAAATCACAATATTTCACGCTATATTCTTATGAACAAGCATACAGCGGCTCAGTTGAGGATTACTTTAAATTTGTTAAAATTTCTAAATCAACATCAAACATTATGATAATTGGGAGTGCATTTGCTGATGAACCCAAAGATTGGATCTATCTTGCGAAAGGAATTGAAGAGGCTGGAGCTGATGCAATTGAACTTGATATTTCTTCTCCACATAAGCCAGGCACAATGCAATTTGAGACACATTTTATACAAGCGATTAAATCGGTTGTTGAAAATGTTAAAATACCTGTTCTTGTAAAACTTGCCCCAGGTCCTGATGTTTTACATCAAGCAAAGGTGTGTAAAGAACTGGGTGCAGATGCAGTAACTCTTTGCAACAGGTTGCGCGGTCTTGAAATTGATGTTGAATCCCAAAAACCTATACTCCACGGCTATTATGCAGGTGTTGGGGGTCCTTGGGCAAAATACTATAATTTTAAACATGTATCCGAAGTTTATAACGAGGTTGGTATAACTATAAGCGCAACAAGCGGGGTTTTAAACTGGATTGACGCCTTGAAATATATAATGCTTGGTGCAACAACCGTTCAAGTGCTTTCTGCGATAATTGTAAATGGATGGGAAACAATAAGACAAATAAATGAAGGAATTTTGAATTTTATGATTGAAAAGGGCATAGAACATCTTGAAAAAGTACAGGGTGTTGCCGCAAGAAATCTTGTTGAACCAGACCTTATCGTTAGGTGGTCTGGAGAAAAGAAAAGCGGTCCCAGAAATGTTTTTGATGATTGGTAAAAAACAGAAATTTTATTATGGGTAAGTATATAGGATTAAAACCATTTCCGCCTAATTTCTATGAAAAGCTTGCACCTATTGCAAAAGTTATTGAAGAAAAATGTATAGGATGTGAAAGATGCCCTAAAATCTGTTTCTTTGATGCAATAAAAATGAACAATAAAATTGCTGTGGTAAATCAAGATAATTGCACGGGTTGTGGATTATGTTTTGAAGCCTGCCCTGTTGATGCGATAATATGGGTTCCAGATGAATCAACGCAAACTGGACCGTTCATTCAAAGATATGGGGTTGGCGGGATCGAATTCGGCGACTAATCAAATACCGTGCCGTAAGTCCCTTCGTTCATTTCATATATGAAAAAGAGTTGTATTTGTAAAAATACACTTGACAAACACATCCAAAATTTTTATTTTTTATATGAATTTTTGTTTAATTTACAAAACAACCAGGAGGTGTGATATGAACCATAAAATTTTACTCCTGCCCTTTTTAATTATATTCATCACTTCCACCATATACACTCAAACTGGTAAAATTTCTGGGAGGGTTTATAATGAAGCGACAAACGAACCAATCCCTGGAGCAAATGTTATACTTGAAGGAACAAGGCTTGGCGCTGCTGCTGATATGAGGGGGAATTATGTGATTTTAAACATTCCGCCCGGAAAATATGATGTTGTTATCTCAGCGGTCGGCTTCGTTAAAACAACTATAAGAAATGTAATTGTAAGCGCTGATAAAACGACATTTCTTGATGTTGCTTTAAAAGAGGAAGTAATCGGTCTTCCTGAAGTTGTGGTGCAAGCTGAAAGACCACTAATTGACATATCGCAAACAAGTTCAAGAGCAACTATAACTTCCGATGATATCTCAGCCTTACCTATCGCAAATTTCCAAGAAGCTTTAAAAGTATCGCCAAGTAATTATTCAGGATACATAAGAGGAGGACGAAGATACGAGACGAAATATATAATTGAAGGAATTGATATAAGCGATAAATATTATGAGGCGTTTTCAGGAAACTATGGTGGCAATCTTTATACAACATATCATGGCCTTAGCCTTACATTTAGGGAAAATGTAAATCTTGCGGATGTCGGGGTTGGCGCAATTGAAGAAATAAATGTTAACTCAGGTGCTTCAAGCGCCGAACTATCACAAGCAACCGGTGGGGTTGTTAGCATAACACTTAAAGAGGGAAGGGGCAAAATTTCTGGTAAGGCGTATTTTAGATATGCCTCAAGATTACCACATAAGGGTCCAGATCTTTATTTTGGACAATTACCAGATGGTTCAACTGCAGCAGATAAATATTTTGGTGAAAAAAGAGCACTTGAGGCAAAGGGTGACCCCGCAAGCTTAGCAAAAGCGAGGCTTTACTCTTGGACACCGGGTAAGTATTGGTATGGAAATAAACCAACAATTGAACTTGAAACATCGGTTGGGGGCAGTTTATTCAAAGACCTTGGTTTTTTCACAGATATAAGGTTTTATGAAACCCATGGAAGATTCCCAAATGAATTTAATAGACAACTCAACATAACAGGTAAGTTAACTTATAATCTAACACCTAGCATCAAGCTCACCGGAATTGGATTCATAAATGATCAAGGATTTTACTTCGGCTGGAAAAACAGAGTGTTTAACGAAAACTATAAATTCTTTCTTGAAGGAGTTCCAAAATATACAAAAGGAAGCTTTGCGATCAGTGGTAAATTAACTCACGCTCTCTCATCAAAAACATTTTATGAAATTCAAGTATCTCTACTCACAAGTCCAACTGAAGCTGGATTCGTTGATAGCAACGGTGATGGAAAAGTTGAACTCAATGAAGACAAAGGTGAATTTATAAAGTTTTCAACGCCGGAAGAAATAAGAAAATATATCAGCAAAACTGATAAAACCAAGTTCTTTACAACAACACCAAGAAACGAATCTGAATCCGAGGCGTCTTTTCCATCATCAGGTCCCTACCCACTTGCAAGGCCCGGGGCTTACTACGAATATCAAAGATTAACTCAAGTCAATGTTAAAGGTGATGTAAAAAGTCAAATAACAAATAATCACCTTGTTAGCGCTGGCTTTGATTTGAAATTTTATAAGTTAACACATCTTAGAAGATATACAGTTGTTGGACGATTTGATGTTGAGGATTACGTTGTGAAACCATATGAGATTGGATTTTATATTCAAGATAAAATTGAATATTCTGGTATAATTGTAAATGCCGGCCTAAGGGCTGATGCGTTCAACGCTGGAGCAAGTGAGATTGATAACTATTTTGCACCATACACCGTTAAAACCGAGCAGATTCAATTAGGTGGAGCTAATGAAGTTCTTACAGTTAATAGATATATCTTGAGGCGAAATACAGCGGTTAAAACAAAATGGCTTATAGGACCACGACTTGGGATTTCCCATCCAATTTCAGACAAAGCATCAATGTATTACTCATTTTCAAGATCAATGCAAATTCCACCATTTTCAGCTCTTTATGCCGATGCTTATGCTGAAATGCATGGAACTTTGCCGAATATCTGGCTTGTCGATCAAGAGCCTTTAAAATCAACTATCTATGAAATGGGACTTCAGTATGTAATATCAAATTATTTTGGCATTGATGTAAGTGCCTATTACAAAACAATAGAAAACTATGTACCGCTCGCTTATGGGGTTACACCAAGACCTGGTGTAGCTATAACTTACTTTATAAGATTTAATGGAGGTTATGCTGATTCCAGAGGAATAGAATTAACTTTAAACAGCAGAGCCTTACCAATAGCTAACCTATTTAAGCTATCAGGTAAATTAACATACGCATATAGTTATATCAAAAGCCTTGTAGTATCACCCGATGCGCTTAGAGGTCAAAATGTAACTGCATTCTCAACACTTGGAGGGGATAGCGCAAAATATGGAGGTAAACTACCGTTTGAAAATGCAAGATATTTTGCTGGCTATGAAATGAATGTTGTTTCAAATCTCTCTTCAAGTTTTACTGGTTATGATAGACCCCATAGAATTAACCTTTCTCTCTTCTTTGATTTCCCATCACCTTTTAAAGGGATACCTATTGATTTCCGCCTTAGCACATTTACCACTGCTGCAAGTGGTTTCCTTTATCCACTTATTTTAGCAGATCCGAGATCAAGAAAACTTGGTGAGGGTCCGTGGAATATCAGAACAGATATTAAACTTGAGGCGGGCTATTCAATTGGGCGAATAAGAATTTCACCATATCTTGAAATTAAAAATCTATTTGATAGAGAAAACATAATTGGCTATGATAGAACAACGGATGAAGGTCAACTTCTTTGGGAACAGAAGAAAATTCCAACTGGACCGCTTGGACTAACTGTCTTTAGAGATGGGACAAGTGCCTTTGACATAGCAAGGGAAATTTATTTTGGAATTAGCATAAACTTCTAAGCAAATAAAATAAGGAGGATAAAATGAAAAGATTTTCAATTTTAGCCTTGTTAATCTTTTTGACTTTATCCACCGTCTTGTCCCAGCTTAAAATTAGGGACACAGAACTTTATAAGAATACTAATCCTGCAGTTCCAAATGATGTTTTTCCAGGTTCAGCGGTTATGATAGCAGGCGATCTTTGGGATTCTTTCCTTCCGATAGGACAAGGGGTATATTACAGTGAAAGAGCAAACGAACCAACTCAACTTTGGGATCTTATAAGGATTGGAAACTTTGACAGGCAATGGTCAACCCCAACAGCGCAATGGCCAGGTGGCTACCCTATAAGCTATTTTTGGGCTCAAGATATTATAGCAGTTGAATATAGCCCTGGAATTAATCCACAGAAAATAAGAAGTTCAAGTGAAAATTACGCCTTTATGATTTATACAAATAAACTTGATGCTTTATATGGTAGAGGTCCTTATTTTATTGGACCAATTTGGATTGGACCAACTTTAACGCCAGATCCAAGTGGAAACTATAGATATGCTCTATATTATGAGTCGGGATTTCCCACAAATCTCGGGGTTTGGGTGACTGTAAGAATTGTCCAATTTACACAGAACTGGAATAATTTTAACGATTTTATAATTGTTGGATTAACATTTAAAAATACTGGAATTCTTGATGTAAACGCAGATGGAACCCCAGAGAGAACAAATAATAGAATCAATGCTCTTGTTGTTGGATGGTTTTCGGAGGTGATGCACAGTGCTGAAGTTGGAGTTACAGGCAGAAGAATTGCTAACAGATTCGGTTCAGGGAGAAATAGCGGTTATATTGCTGATCCAGATGAAACGGGTGCCCCATGGGCAACGCTTGTAAGTTATGCTGGCGTTAATCCAGCAAATTATGTCTCTTACCCAGATTCAGGTTCAGTTCCAAAAGGCAAAAGAGATATGGGGTTAAACGCATATCCACTTGGCTGGTATACTGATGTATGGTTTGGAAGAACTGTTTTGGCTGTTAAAGCAGATTCAATCGGAGAGGTAAATTCACCGGATAAAAAGACAATTTTTGATAGCCATCCTGTTGGTGTAGGAGCTGAACGTGGATGGTATTTGTCTGCTGGAACAGGTCGTGGTGGACTTGATAATCGCAATGATGCTAAATTAATTCACACAATCTTAATGGGAACTTGGTATAAGGACGGGGGCAAGTCAAATAGCACCACACTGCTTGACCTTAACCCAAATCCAAATTATTTTAGTTCGGGAACAGCGGGTGATCCGCTTTCATTTGTTCCAAAGCCAGTTGGACAAAGAGCAAAGCCAGATGGAGATAAAAAATCAACAAATATATTTGAAAATGTATGGGAAAGTGGGTGGACTCGTGGATATTCAGCTCAGCATAACTTTGACGGAGATGCATTTATAGGTTGTGGACCTTTTTCACTTGATGTAGGCGAAGCAATGACAGTTATATTTGCCGAGTATGCTGGATTTAGGCTGTCTGGATTGTTAAGGTCATTACAAGCAGCACGTTGGACATACGAGAATAACTTCCAGGTTCCAGCAGGTCCAGGCGCTCCCGATATAAAGGTTGAGATCACAGATGATAATAAAGTTTTAATCAGATGGAAAAAATCACCAGATGAAAACGACCCAAACTTTGGTGGCTATAAGATTTATAGAGCAAGTGCTTTTCCAAAATTTAGTTCTACCGACATTGGATTTAGAACGCTTCAAAGATATAACGAGCAAATGGAGGAAGGAGATATAAAAGAGCAGTATAAAGATCCAATCAACCCAAAATTTGATGCATTTGGGGCTTTGAAAGAGATGCAGGCTGGGTATTGGGGACCTTATAAAGTGAGAAAAATTATACCAAAAAACCAACTTTCTCAATACGCGAGCCCATCAGGTGGCTATGATTATGCATTTAAAGATGATGCTCTTGATGTTATACTTGGATTCTCATATTGGTATTATGTTTCAGCATATAAAAATTTACCCTCACCTTTAACCATTAATGGCAGAACGACAAACGTTCTTGAATCAGGTAGAGTAAATGTAAATGGGGCAAGTGCCTTATGGGAGGGCACATATCCATGGGCAACTCAAAACTCGTTTTATCCAACTGATCCAGATGGACAAAAAAGAATTGGAGCAACTGTAGTTGTGAAATCAAAAACTACAACTCCAAATGAACTTATCTCAGGCGTTAAAAAAGTTGGTGTAAGACCAAATCCATATAAAAAAGGAGCATTTCACGATATAGGAACACAACACAAGCTCTTGTTCTACAACCTTCCACAAAAATGCACAATTACAATACTTGATGTATCAGGTCAAATAATAGATAAAATTAACTTTATTGCACCAAATCCGAATGACGGAACATATATCTGGGATATGTTCTCAAAAGATGGAATTGAGGTAGCAAATGGACTCTATATTTATGTAGTTGAATATGAAGGTGGCAAACAGGTTGGTTATTTCGCAATTTTAAGGTAAAAAAATAAACAGGGAGTTTAAAAATGAAAAAAATACTGTTATTTATCGGTCTTCTCATCCTAAACTCAATATCTTTCTCACAAGTCAGAAAATCAGGGATAAACTCACTTGCATTTTTAAAGGTTGGAGTTGGAGCTAAACAGATTGGAATCGGTTCTGCTGCAACTACTCTAAGGGGAGACCCAAATATGATGTTTTGGAATCCAGCCGGAATTGTCCTTGAAAACAATAAAGCTAGTTTCACTTTTACATATAACCGCTGGATAGCTGATATAGCTCATATCGCAGGTGGAGTCACATATAATCTCGGCAAGGTTGGAACAATTGGGCTCGGGATAATAAGTTTCGGTTTGAGCAATATAACAGCTGATAGAGACCTTTTACCGCCGGATCTTTCATATCTTCAAATAGACAAACAAACATCTTCAACTTATAGTTTTAGAGATATTGCTGTTGTTCTCTCTTATGCACGCAAAGTTACGGATGTCCTTTCGCTTGGGGTTAATTTTAAATATCTACATGAAAGAATTGATGATTTAAGTGCAAACGCATTTGCAATTGATCTTGGGGCAAATTATAAAATTACAAGTTTCTGGGATATTGGAGCTCGGCTTTCAAACCTTGGTTCAGATATAAAGTATTATGATATTTCATCGCCCATTCCTCTTTCATTCTCAATTGGGACATCATTTCATTATACCTATCAAGGAAGCTTCACAGGTGGATTATTCATTGATTTTGTTCAACCTCAGGATTTACCGCAATTGTTCTTTACGGGAATTGAACTTAATGCGTGGAATATGTTTTCTCTCAGGGCGGGATACAAATTTAACTACTCAGGCACAAAGGATAAAGGGACATCATGGCGCGGTCCCATTGAGACAACAATTGAAGGATTTTCCGCAGGGATTGGTGCACGACTTGAACTTGGAAACTATGGAGTTAGCTTTGACTATGCCTTCACACAGATGAAACTTCTTGACAATGTACATAGGATCACAGTTGGATTTAACTTAAAATGATTTCAAATTAAGGTGGGACAAAAAATTGTGCTTTTTAAGATTTGTCCCACCCTCCTTCACAGTAGCCAAAAATAAAAATTTTCTTCTTATGAATTTACCAATTTTACCCACAACGGTGGTTGGAAGCTATTCACTGCCAAAATGGCTTGAGGTTATAAGGGAACTTCATAAGCAGGGTCAAATCACAGATGAGGAGCTTGAGGAAGCCCATGATAATGCGGTAAAAGCTTGCATAAAAGACCAAGAAATCGCCGGAGTTGATGTCATAACCGATGGAGAATTAAGAAGAGAGACAATGGTTTATTTTTTTACAAAAAGAATTTATGGATTTAAAACTGATGGAAAGATGAAGCCAATTGGAAATCTTGATCCAACAATTCAAATGCCCGACCCGATAATCTTTGACAAAGTTAAAAGAATTGGTAGTATCGGCGTAGCAAAACATTGGGAATTTTTGCAGGGGCATACAAGCAGAGAAACAAAGGTGACAATCACAGGACCTCAAATGCTTGCTAAAAGAGCAACAAATGAATTTTATAAAGATGAACGAGAGCTTATACAGGATCTTGCTGATATTTTAAGAGAAGAAATAATTGAAGTTGCGAATGCTGGATGTAAGCTAATCCAAATTGACGAGCCAGTATGGGTTGGCTACCCTGAGGATTTACCATGGTTAGTTGAAATTTTTAATAAAATGATAGATGGAATAAATGCGAAATTTTGTCTTCACATTTGTTACGGGAACTATCAGTTGAAACGACTTTTCAAAGGCCAATATTCGGATCTTTTCCCGGCACTCCTTGATGTAAACGCAGATCAACTCAGTCTTGAATTTGCCGTCAATAATGCTGAGCCTCTTGAATTGTTTAAAAAATATGGCACTCGTGGAAAGGAAATCGTTGTCGGCGTAATTGATGTAAAGGACCCAAATATTGAAACTCCTGAAATTGTAGCCTCAAGAATACGAGTTATCCTTGATGTAATTGAGCCAGAAAAAATTTGGCTTTCCCCAGATTGTGGTATGAAATTTATGCCAAGAAATAGAGCATTTGCAAAGCTTAAAGCAATGGTAGAAGGCGCTAAAATTATACGTGAAGAAATTAAAAATTGAAAAATGGGAAATAAAGTAACCTATCATTTCGTTTCGCAATCACATTGGGATAGAGAATGGGTTCTTTCATTTGAAGAATATAGAACAATGCTCATTGACTTTTGGGATGCCCTTTTTGAATTGCTTGAGAAAAATTCCGAATTTAAACATTTTATGACTGATGGGCAGATGCAAATGATTATGGATTATCTTGAGGTCAAACCTCAAAATTTTGAGCGAATAAAAAAATTAGTTGAATCAGGCAAGCTATCAATAGGTCCATGGTATATTCAAATTGATCAATTTCTTCCAAGCGGGGAATCGCATATAAGAAATCTTCTCACTGGTTTAAAGATGGCAAGAACTCTTGGCAAACCAATGATGATAGGTTATATCCCAGACCAGTTCGGACATATAGCCCAAATGCCACAAATTCTTAGAGGATTTGATATTGATGTTGCAGTTATCTATCGTGGCTTTGGTGGCGAGCCGGGACAAGAATCGTCTGAATATGTATGGCAAGCACCAGATGGAAGCCAAGTTTTAATGTTTCATTTACCCAAGGATGGATATAGCTTCGGTTATTTTACAATGGACGATGAAGATATGATTTTGAAAAGATTTGAAAGATTGAAAGAGGAAATTGACGGAAGAGCTCAAACATCGCATCGTCTTATTTTGAACGGTGGTGATCACCACTGGCCAGATTTTAAACTCCCCGAAGCCCTGAAACTGCTTAAATCAAAATATCCTGAATGTGAATTTACTCATTCTACATTGGAAAATTACGCAAATTGTGTTAAATCTGAGATAAATTTCCAAAATCTTCCAAAACTATACGGGGAAACAAGATTCGGACTCAAACATGCCTTTGCTGTCATTGGTGGTACAGCATCCTCCAGGGTTTATGTTAAGCAGGAGAATTATTTCGCTCAATTAAAACTTGAAAAAATCCTTGAACCACTTAACACGATGGCGTTTTTACTTAAAAATAAAAACAGAAGCGAAATTATATACCTTGCTTGGCTTTATTGCCTCCAAAACCAAGACCATGATACTATAAATGGAACTGCGGTTGACAGAGTTTATAAAGAAGCAATGGTAAGATATCTCAAAGTTGATGAGATTTTTAAATCTCTATCCTTCCAAATTTCAAATGACCTCATCCCATACGATAGCAGATTCTATAAAGATGATTTACATTTGTTTGTGTTTAATTTCCTTCCACTTGAAATAAATAAACTTGTTGAGTGCGAGATTGAATTCCATCTCCAAGATATACTTGTTGGCTTGAACCCAGATGTTAAAACATCCCTGAAATCCTCCCCTATCTCTGGTTTTAAAATCGTAGATGACAAAGGAAATGAGATAAGATATCAGATTTTAAATCGCGATGAGAAATACTCCCTTGTTTGGGGTTATCACGAATACCCGCACCAAATACTTGTTGATAATTTTAAAATATTACTTGACGCACAAAAACTCCCACCACTTGGATGGAAAAAATTTAACATTATCAAAACAGATTTATTCCCGAATTATAGTTCCAATTTAAGGATTGAATTCAATGGAAACGAGTATTTAATTGAAAACGATTCTTTAAAAATTAAAGTGAACAAAAACGGCTCGCTTAAAATCGTTGATAAAATAAATCATATTGAGTTTGATGATCTAAACATCTTTGAAGAATCTGGGGATGCCGGAGATGAATTTAACTACTGTTTCCCGGACAAAGATGAATTTTACTACTCAACAGACTTTAAACCCGAAATTAAAATTATTGAAACCGGTCCGCTAAGAACTGGAATTCAAATTCGTTATTTGATGCTTATACCTGCGCAAACATCCATCCAAGGAAGAAGTGTTGAAAAGACGGAAATGGAAATAATCTCAAATGTTTACCTTGAGTATAATTCAAAGAGGGTTGACATTAAAACAAAGATAAATAACACAGCAAAAAATCACAGAGTTAGAGTTTTATTTAGAACAAACATAAACACAAATATAAGTTATGCCGACTCCCAATTTTGCATAGTTAAAAGAACACATAAAAAATATAACTGGGATGAATATCCTTATGAAAAACCACTTAATCTTGAGGTTTTGCAGAGATTTGTTTGCATACAGGATGAAAATAAAGGCATCGCAATTTTCACACGGGGTTTGCATGAGTATGAACTTTCACTTGATAAACCAGGTCAGATTGGAATTACTTTGTTAAGAGGGATAGGGCAACTTTCGGAGTCAAATCTTAAAACAAGACCGGGAGGCGACGCTGGATGGAAAAATGAAACTCCTGATGCCCAGTGCCTAGGAATGCATGAATTTGAATATAGCATATTCCTTTATAAACCTAATAACTTCAAAGATGTAAATCATCAAGCGGAAATATATCATAGTCCAAATTTTACAGTTAAAAGAAAGCAACCCCTCCAAAATTTCTCAAGATTTTCAATGCTTAATGTTGAAGGTGACAATATAATTTTAAGTGCACTTAAAACATCTGAAGATGGAAAAGGGATAATTTTGCGAATATATAATCCAACAGATAAAGACTCAACAGCAAAATTGAGATTGAATTTCTCTCATAAAGAATTTTCACTTGCAAAACTATCCGAGGAAAAAATTAAATCGCTTGAGCCAGAGAGCGATGGGTATTACTCAATCGCTGTTCCAGCATTTAAAATACTCACATTTAAAATTGAATTGTGAAGCTTGGTGATGATAAATCTGAAAATAATTCCTGAAAGTGAAACTGAAAAATTTGGCAAATTAGAATTAATTGATAATGACAAAACCTTACTAAAGATGACAGGGCTTGCTGAATTTTCATTTGATAATCAAATGAAAGAAATGATAAAAATTTCCACTTATTTGAAGAAAGATGAGGAAATTCAGATAGAGGGGAATTCCGATAATTTTAAGTGCGAGGTTAGTTGCAGGAAAGGTGCGGTTGATGGTGTGGAATTTTCTGAGTTAAGATATAAGGTTGAAAATATATCAAGTGGCATTTTAAGGGGACGATTTAAAATAACTTTCAAAGTTTTAAATTGCTTTAATCCGAGATGGCTTATTCCGGGGATTTTTTACAAAGATAACAACGCAAAACTTACTTGCTGGAAAAAGTTTCCAAAATTTAACATTGAGCCTGAGCTTGGAAATTTCATCTCCAATCAATGGTCTTTCTCTGCCAGAAGAGCCGCGATGCCTGTAATTTTTTGCTGGGCTGATGAGTTCATGTGTGCAATTTTTACGCCAATTTACTTCTCCCATGGCAACCCTGGTTTTTTCTTTCATTTTAATGGAAGTGAAACAGAAATTGCTCTTTTATTCCCTTACACAGAAGAGCCCCTCTCATATGTATACTTCAGAAATTTCAAACCAGATTTTAAAAGTTTGAATCTTAACAAGGGGGAATTAATCAAATTTTCATTTAAAATCTTTTTAGGCAAGCCAGATCTTCACAATTATGACAAAATTTTGAGATGGTTTTATCATGAAATGAAAGAGTTTAACTTGCCAAGCCCATGGTTCACACTTGAAAAAGGAGCTGAATTATCTGCTTATGGACTTTACAATTGGCATTTTGATGAAGAAAACAATGTCATTTTTGAAACTCGTGGATTTGACAATGTTCTGAGTTTAAATGTTGGAGGTAAGGATACCAGAAAACATATGCATATATCTTGGGTTAGCGGGATTACATACGCCTTCGCATTAATGAAATATGGATATATTATAGGAGATAGCAATTATATCAAGGCTGGTAAAAGCGTCATTAACAAAATTGTAAATGAAGGTAATTCACCTGCGGGGATTCTCTGGTCTCAATGGACAGCCGAGAACGGATGGACTGATGGTTGGAACCCTGAACCCGAGCTTACACAGGCGAGAACGCTCAGCGAAGCAATTTTATTTTTGTGCCGAGCTTATCAACTTGAGAAAAACAAGGGATTTGAACACGAAAAATGGAAAGAATGTATATTAAAGAATTTAAAATTCGCAATTGGCATTCAAAATGAAAAAGGGAACTTTGGTTCATATTACAACTCAAATACAGGTGAAGTGAAAATTTATGAAGGATGTGCGGGATTGATGTGGATACCAGCATTGATTGAAGGTTATAAGATTTTTGGTGAAGAAAAGTTTAAAAATTCAGCCATCAAGGCTGGATTTTACTATGCCAAGTTCATAAATGACGAATTTATTTATGGAGCGCCCGAAGATGCTTTTATGGTTCCAACATCTGAAGATACATACAATGCCGTTATATCTTACATATCACTCTATGAAATAACCAAAGATAAAACATGGCTTGATCTTGCACGAAAAAGCGCAGACCTTATGATGACATTTAGATTTTCATATAATCTTGATTTCCCAGAGGGCACAATTTTAAATATGTATAAATTCAAAACGATTGGCGGTGATATTGCTTCGCCTGTTAATCAACACTTACACAATTATGGGTTAATCTGCGTTCCTGAAATGCTTAAACTTTACAAATTTACCCAAGATGATTATTATCTTGAACGAACAATTGACAATATATGTTTTTCGCTTCAATTTATAGCAAGATTTGATGGTGATTTTAACGCTTTCAAAGGAATGATGCCAGAACAGTTTTACTATGTTGATTGGATCAGACCTGTGGGCACTATTCTTACTCTCTCACACGCTTGGTGTCTTGGGATGGTCATTTATGCTTTTGTTTCTATTTTTGAATCAGAATTTAAAGATTTAATTTTTCAAAAAATAAGAGAATTTTGTCAGTATGAAAACTAATGAAACCTTTATTAAAACGGGGAAACCCGAATTTGATGAATTTATCCCGGTAATTAAATCCTTTTTTGATGCGAACGCGGTTGATGTCTATATTGATGCAAAGAAAATTAGAGCCTTTCTTGATCCAGATGCTCCATCTTTTTGGCTCAGAACTATAGCAGATCATCTCAGGGCATCAAAATACTTTGAAGCAGATATAAAAAGTGCGGTTGAGCATTTTGCTGAAACTCAAGCCGATAATGGAAGAATTTTTGACTATTTCACTGTTTTCCCTGAAAAATTACCTTGTGAAAAGGAGAACTGGACGAAATATGTGCGTGTTCCCGTTGAAGCAGATGTTGAATTTAGATTCGTCAAGGCAATTTATCAGGTCTGGCAAGCAACAGGTGACGACCTATGGGTTAAAAATTTATTGCCCAAGATGGAAAAAGCCCTCAATTATATACTTACACATCCATGGAGATGGGATGAAAAGCTCAAACTTGTAAAACGTGCTTACACAATTGATACTTGGGATTTTGCATATACTGCGGGAAAACATAATTGGCTTCAGTTTCAGATTGATGAGAATACATTCTGGGGAATAATGCATGGAGATAATAGTGGCTATTATGAAGCGTTTATGATAATGTCGTTATTTTACGAATTCTTCGGGAACAAAAAGAATGCGGAGAAATGGAGAAAAAAGGCGATTGACTTAAAACGAAGAATGAACAAAATCTGTTGGAATGGGAAATTTTACACTCATTTTGTAAAAATAACTCCCGTTATTATTGAAGGAGTTGATGAATCGCGACAGTTAAGCCTTAGTAATCCAATGGATATAAATCGCGGTGTTGCAACTCATAAAATGGCGGTTTCAATAATTAACGAATATCTTGAAAGAAGGAAAAAAACCAAGGCTTTTGCTGAGTGGTTTTCCATTGATCCACCTTTCCCCGATGGAATTTTTGGAGACGAAAGAATCGTTCGCGGGGCATACTGCAATGGTGGAATTATGCCTCTTGTGGGCGGAGAACTCGCAAAAGCTGCTTTTGACCATGGGTTTGAATGGTATGGAGTTGATATACTAAAAAGATATTATGAGCTTGCCATCAAAACCAAAAAGAGCTATCTCTGGTATTTTCCTGATGGAACGCCTTTAAGTCAGGAGAAAATGACAAGTCCAAGGGAATCTGCAACTGATTGCTGGGGTTCAAGCGCAATGTTTTACGCCCTAATGGATGGTCTTGCAGGAGTTGAAGACAAGCTTAAACTGTTTAAAAAGATTAAGCTCTCGCCAAAATGGATTTCCGCTCAAATTGATAATGCACAGGTTAGCGCAGTTTACAAAGCTTCTGGGAAAGGAATTTATTATGAATTTAAATTTGATGGTGAAAAAATAACACTTGAAATTTCAATTATAGATTCATTTGAAAAGCACTTTATTGATGTGAGCGTTCTTCTTCCTGAAAACTCAAAGGCAAGTAAGGTAATTTCCAATGGGAAAGAAATTGAGTTTAAAAACACGAAAGTTGAAAAAAGCACATATGCCAATTTCTCAATGACGCTTAAGGATTCAGCAAAAGTTATGATATTCCTAAAAAAATAAGGTGGCTTCGTGCGCTTTGCCCAAAATGTTGATTACATAGTTCTTGCGCTTTACTTTATTTTAATGCTTTCAATAGGCATATATTACTCAAAATTTAGCAAAGGGGTTCACAACTATTTTGCAGCCGGGAATAAAGTTCCATGGTGGATTAGCGGTATCTCTCTTTACATGACTAATTTTAGCGCTTGGACATTTACTGCAGCTGCTGGTTTTATCTACCATACCTCATGGTATGGTGTGGTTTATATAAGCAGTGGGATTGTAACATATTTTCTTGGTGCGTTGCTTACCGCTAAAAGATGGAGAAGATCAAGGGTTATCTCCCCAATTGAATATACCCAAACAAGATATAACATTCAAACGCAACAACTTCTCAGTTGGGTTATATCTGCAAACTTTATCCTTTCCGCTGGAGCTCAGCTTTCGGCAACATGTAAATTTTTATCACCACTATTTGGAATTGATATTGATATTCTTATAATTGCAACTGGGCTTGTGATCTTATTTTATACATTTCTTGGCGGTTTGTGGGGCGTGCTTATCACAGATTTTGTTCAGTTTGTAATTTTAATAAGCATGACACTTATAATTTCTCTCTTGAGTTTAAAATTTGCTGGTGGGTTAAAGGGACTTTTTGAAAATGTTCCACCGTTTACTTTTGAACATGTCTATAATAATGTTTTTTATGATTTGAACTTTCTTATATCAATTTACCTTATTGGAACAATTGGTGTAGCAGCTGGGGCATCTCAGAGGTTTTATAGCGTCGTTGATGAAAAATCAGCCTTGAAAGTTGGGATTCTTGCTTCTATTTTATCATTCGCTCAGCCATTGCTTTTTGCTGTCCCACCCCTTGTTGCCAGAATTATATGGCCAGATCTATCACAAGTTGATCTATTTAAAGGATTTTTCCAACCCAACGACCTTGTCTATCTGGGTGTAGCCTTGAAAATACTTCCAATTGGTCTTATCGGTCTTCTAATGTCCGCTATGCTTTCAGCTACAATGAGCACGCTGTCAAGCGTTTATAACTTTGTTGGCTCAATAATAACACGAGATATATACCTTGCTTTATTCAACCCAAAGGCGGATGAAGTAAAGCAATTTAAGTTCGGACGAATAACAACATTTGTTCTCGGTTTAATTGTAATTGCTGAATCTTTGCTTTATGTTCACAGTGAATTTGGAATCTTTAACATAATGGTTACATTTTTCACACTTTTTAATATACCTGTTAACATCCCACTTGCTTTTGGTCTTATATTCAAATCCATCCCAAGATGGGGAGCATCTCTTGCCATAATTTGGGGTCTTATAGTAGGAGCTATTGCAAGATTTGTGGCTGGCTGGTCAATAGGAGCGCAGGTGTATATATCTGGGATATCTACTTTTGTAATTCTTATGTTAAGCGATAAAATACGAACCCTTTATTTAAAAAATAAAACTTTTTTGAGCCTTATATCTTTGGCAGTGTCAATTCTTTGCTCGCTTATCTTTTTGCTCAATCTTAAAACTGAACCATCTATCGCAAGATATTTAATTATTATCGTTGCCTCTTTCTCTCTTGGATTCAGCTTAATTTATTTCAATAAATTTGTAAAAGAAACAGAACAAGATAAGAAAGTTGTTGAAGAATTCTTCAAAAAAATTGAAACGCCTATCAATGTTGCGCAAGAGGTTTATGGAAAAAGTGGAAAAGAAACAGAAATATTTCTGTTTATAGGGTTCATTTTAATTGTGATCGGCACTTTGATATCATTCCTTCCATTTGTGGTTCACACTGAGAAAGATATCCACATTTTTATAATCGTAGCCTCCGTTTATATCATATTTGGCGTTTTGATGATTCTTTACGGAAGAAAAAATAAAATTAACAAAGAATTCATCTTATCTGAAAATCCAGGCTCAAAAACAAAAACAAACAAATCCGATGAAATTAGCAGAGGCATTTAATAAAATTAAAACGATTAAACATGTTAAAAACTGTGCTGAGGTTGTTAAAACTGTTTCAACAGAGTTATCCATTTATACTGGTGGTTCACCAGTTGTTGAAGATGAGGGAATAACTGAACCGATTTACAAAAACGGCATTTTTTATGTCTGCGTTGCAGATGAAATAAATTATAGTGGCAAAGATGAAGCCAAGGCTAAATATGATAATAACTTTGTCTATTTCAAAATTGATGAGCTTGGTTCAGGAATTCTCTACGCCTCAAAACCTTACTTTCTCTATTCATTCTTTACACATTTAATTGAAGATAGGGGAAACCAAGATTTTAAGGAATGGAGGGAGGGGAAATTTTTACCCACGACATTTAAATGGGTAAGAAGTGTTAATGACTTTTTCCTTACACAGCAAGGGAGGATTCAGCGAAATTTAAATAGAGAAAACTATATTCGCGGACTTGCAAAACTTGGATTCACGCATATTGAAGTAAATGGGTTAGGATTCCCAATGGGAATTGAAATTGGAACTAGAGGTGAGGTTTATCCGATGTTTTATACTTACCTTCCAGCGCTTGACCAGTTTGTATACAGTGAATTAAATCGCGGGATTTATCCATTTTACTATTTGAGCATAAATCTTGCATATTTAAAGAAAAATGCAAAACTTGCAATAAAATATGGACTTTCCCCAGGTCTTCTTTGTTTTGAACCTCGTTCTGTCCCCGAGGAATTCTTCGCAAGATATCCAATGTTAAGAGGTGCACGTGTTGACCATCCGTTTAGAAGTTTCAAACCAAGATTTAACTTAACAATAGCACATCCAAAAGTGCTTGAACATTATGCTGAGATGTTAAAAAAACTACTTAAAGAAATTCCGCAACTTGAATTTCTATCAATTTGGACAAATGATAGTGGCGCAGGTTTTGAATATACAAAATCACTGTATGTTGGAAGAAATGGTGGGGCTTATCTCATACGAGAGTGGAAAAGCGACGAAGAAATAGCAAAAGCAGCAGGTGAAAATGTTCTCAGATTCTTTAGAACTTTGCGGGACTCCGCTTCAGAGATTAATCCTAACTTTAGAATTATAACACGACTTGAATCTTTCTATGGTGAATATGATACAATCTGGAAGGGACTTGGAAATAAAATTGAAGTTGAGACAAATTCACTTCTTGGTATTGGCTGGCAAGTTCCCTACTCACATCCACAATATCACGAAATTAAGGAAGTTGGCGGAACCCCATACCAAAATTATTTTGATCCAAAGGAAAAAGAATTAATCAATGATCTTAAATCAAGAAATTCAAATGCTCATTTCTTCTTTGTTTGTGGACCCTATTCATTTTTTGACCCGTTGATAGGGATACCTTACCCATGGCTCACATATCAAAAGTTAAAGTCAATGAAGGACATAGGGATTGAATATATAGCTCATGTTGGTGGGATAAACCCTCCTGAGCTCGCACCCTACAATATTAATCAGGAAATCATAAGAATTTTTCAATATAAGCCAGATATGAACATAGATGAAGAAATTGAAAGGATTGCAATCTCTTGGGCAGGGGATAAATGGAAGTTGCTCGTTGAAGTTTGGAAACTTGCCGAAAACTCAATTCTTGCATATCCAATTCCTGTCCATCTCTATTCAACCTTTGGCTTTACTTGGCTTAGAATATGGATTAGACCACTTGTCCCAAATATTGAAGCAATTCCAGAGGTTGAAAGGAGATATTACGAGGAGTTCATGTGTTCAACCCCTCAGAATCCAAACAATGTTGATCTCAAGCGTGATGTTTTGTTTGAGTTAACAGATAGAGAAAGATGCGAACTGGCGGTGGAGAGAATGGATAAATTTCTTTTTCCACCACTTGAAGAAGCAATAAGAATTTTAAACAATGAGATTAAAAACCTCCCCGATAATTCAAAGGAGAGAAGGGTTTTGTGGGACCAGTTTATCAGACTAAAAGCATTGAAATGTTGGTTTAGAACAATGAGAAATGTTTCCGCATGGATCGCAGGGGTTCATGGATATCTTGAGGCTAAATCCGAAGAAGAAAAAGAAAAATATAAAAACATGGTTAAAGAGTTGATAGAAATTGAAATCCAAAATGTAACAGAATTACTTGATCTGTGGGAAAATAACAATGGGGTTGAATTTATGGCAGTAACTGAAATAGGTGAAACACCGTTAATTCATGGTGAAAACTTCGGCGAGCTTTTGAGGAAGAAAATTGAATTAATGAAAAAACATATAAACGATGAACCTTACATAGACCCAGACTATATGTGGAAAAGGTCCGCAATGATGTTGTGATTTGAAAAATAAAAATACATAAAAGATGATACAAATTGGCATTGTCTCCGATGAAATATCGCTTGATATAAAAGAAGCAATTGAAATTGGACTTCAACTTGGAATAAAAAATTATGAGCTTAGATGTATTGGAAGTTATGAAAAGAGAATCCCCTATGTTGACAACAGGGATATTGAGTTTATTTTAAAAAATGTTGAAACTGGAAAAATTAATATAACTGCTTTGTCGCCAGGGATTTTTAAAATAAAACCATCGGAATATGAAAAGATAAAATTTGAACTTGAAACCGCTCTCCCAGATACTTTTAAACTTGCTCGCAGGCTTAATGTGAGCAAGATAATCATTTTTGGATTTGTTAAAGATCAAACACCAAATGAGAATATAATTGAAATTCTTAAAATAGCATCTGACTATGCTCAAAGTGAAAATTTTATACTTGCAATTGAAAATGAGCCGGGATTTTATTGCGATACCGGAAAAAATACCTCGGAAATTATAAAATTAGTTGGCGCAAAAAATCTTGGCGCAAATTGGGATCCTGCAAATGCCGTTGGGGCTGGGGAATTTGCTTATCCATCTGGGTATGAATTTATAAAAAATTATATTTTTAATCTCCACATCAAAGATGCTGTGAATTACCCGGAATTTAAATGCACTCTTATTGGCGATGGCGCTGTGAATTGGTTTGGACAACTCAAAGCAATAATTAACGATGGGATTATCAGTAAAATTAATATCACACTTGAAACTCACCACCTTCCGCTTGTTGAATCAACGATTGAAAATCTTAAACGGCTAAATCTTATCATAAAATCAATTAACGAATTAATACAGTTATGAAAAAAGAAAAAATTAACGTTGCCCTTGTGGGACTTGGTGGTCATGGTGCAACGATAAGGAAATCTGTTAAAATGTGTGCAAAACTAAACATTGTGGCATGCCATGACATTAACAAAGAACTTGTAGATGAAGTAAAAGCAGAATTTAATTGTGACGGTTTTTTAAACTACGATGAACTCCTTGAAAATCCAATCCTTGACGCTGTCATAATCTCCACCCCAAACTTTTTACATTTTGAACAAACTTGCAAAGCGCTTCAATCCGGCAAAGACGTCTTCGTTGAAAAACCAATAACGGCGAAAGTTGAAGAAGCGGAAAAAATTGTAAAGCTTGCTCAGGAGAAAAATTTAATTGTTCAAGTCGGACATAATACCAGAAAAAGAAAGGTTTTTAGAAAGGCAAAAGAAATAATTGAAAGAGGTCTCCTTGGGAAAATTATATTTGTAGAATCAAACATATCAATGTCAACAGGGCTTGCAGAATTTCCACAATGGAAAAAGGATAAAGATAAATGTCCTCTACTTCCTATGACACAGCTTGGGATTCATTTCGTTGATACGCTTATATATCTCTTCGGTGATATTGAAGAGGTTTCATCATTTGCAAGAAATGCTTACCTTGATGTTGAGGATTCGGCTGTTGCCCTCTTCAGGTTCTCAAACGATATAATTGGAACGCTATCCTCCTCCTATGTTGCCCAGAATGCTTATGAGATGAAAATCTATGGGACTGAAGGTGTGCTTAAATGTTATTTGAATAAAATTGAACTTCAAAAAACAACAGAGATAAACCCAAGTGTTTATTTCTTTGATGAGGACATTGAAAGTTACATTGAAGAATTGTGCGAGTTTGCTGAATGCATCATAAACAGAAGAAAACCTGAAGTTGACGCAGAAATCGGCTTGAAAAATCTAAAAGTCATTGAAGCTATGATTGAGTCAAACATAACTAAAAAGGTTGTGAAGATATAATTCCCCCGATAACCAAAATCTTATAGCAAGGTAAAAAGAAAGAACACCTAATTTTAGCAGATTTGAAAAAACTTAAAAATAAATAACGTTAAGCGTTATGCTTATCTTAAAACTAATTTTATTAATTCTCTTCGTTTTCAACTTCTCAACAAAACAGCATCACTCAGGTAGGAAAATCTACGCTGTTGTTTTGATAAGTGGGAAACTTGTCGTAGGTGTTAAAAATCCAATATCAGGACTTTTTATTTCCGAGGATGCTGGTAAAACATGGGAACATAGAGGATGGCAAAACATAAAGGCGAATTCAATGGCAATTGAACCTGATTCAAAGGGCAAAGTTATTTATCTTGCTGCAGGCAACGGGGTTCTAAAATCAACTGACTCGGGCAAAACATGGAGAATAATGACCGACTGGCGGATCACCGAGGTTCTTAAAATCATCATCCACCCGGAAGATAAACGCAAGATTTTCATAGCGACACCTTATGGTGTTTTTAAATCTATTGATGCTGGCTGGAACTGGGAAGAAAAAAACAGGGGAATAAGACCAGAAGAAACAGGGACAACATCCTCAACATTTGTAAGCTCAATTTTAATTGACAGGAAAAATCCAAGAAGAATCTTGATTGGAACTGAAAATGGTATATATGAAAGTCTAAACGAGGGGGAACAATGGAAGGAGCTTGCGCTAATCGGTATTGGGATAAGAACAATCGTTCAAAGTCCCCATAATCCAGATGTTATCTTTGCTGGAACTGAAGACAACGGAATTTTCAGATCAAATGATGGCGGTAGAACGTGGGAAAAAGTTAACATTGGTTTGAAAGGTTTAACAATTTATACTATAGCATTTGACCCAACAAATTCAAAAATTATTTATGCTGGTGGTTATAAAACTGGAGTTTGCCGTTCAAATGATGAAGGTAAATCTTGGTTTTGTTCAGAGGAAGGGCTTAATGGATTTAATTCAATTCATTCAATCGCTGTTCATCCAGAAAACCCAAACTTTATTGTTGCTGGAACGATTGATGGCGGTGTTTACATAAGCAGGGATGGCGGGAAAACATGGAAATTTTCTGGTCTTGAAGGAACATTGGTATGGACAGTGGTAATAGAATAAGCTTATGTTTAAAAACAAATTCAAATCCCCAAAATGAAAAACTTAATTCCCCTACTGATATCACTATGCATAATCTGGAGTGAAAGAGAGACATTAGCTGATGACATGAACTTTGAAACCAGAAGAGAGATTTTATTGAAACATTTCGCTAATCTTAATTTGCCCAGTTTTGCCGTCTGCCTTGCTAAATTCGCAACCGAACACGACCTTGATAATGGAGTTAAAATTTTTGATACCCTTATCTCAAATCCGTCTGGTGATATGTTTTTTATGTTTCAGAGTTTGATGACATATCTTTATGCAAAGGAGAAGATGCCAGAATGGTTGAAACAAAAATATAGAAATGTATGGAAAACATATACCCCATTCCGTGGCGATACAGAGAACCACTGGGTTATGTATTATGTCTCGCTTTATCTTGCAGCTCAGGAATGGAAAAACCAAGATGGAACAAAATGGTTCAACGGGAAAAGTTCAAGCGAAAATTTTAAAGAATCAGAAGAGTGGATTAATAAATGGATTGAAATTACAACAACGATCGGACAGGGCGAATTTGATTCACCTCGGTATCTACCTTTCTTCCTCATACCGATGTTTATGCTTTACGAATTCGCCGAAGATTCATTAATGCGATTAAAGGCACAAATGATGCTTGATTATCTTTTTTCTGATTATGCGGTTGAGCATCTTGCTGGTTGTTACTGTGGTGGGCACAGTAGAGATTATCCATATGATGCGTTGAACCCAAGATATGCTCCCTCCAGCGCTTTTGCTTTTCTTTATTTCTCCGATGAGGGATTTAAAAAAACAGACTTAAATAGATTCGGTATAGCTGTTTTCGCTGCTGTGACATCATATCGTCTTCCAGATATAATCTATCATATAGCTACAGACAGAGAAGTCCCATACGAACATAAGGAGAGGAAAAGAGTTAGAAATGTTATCAGATTTGGAAAGGAGAGGAATCCACCTGTTTACAAATACACATATGTGACAAAGGACTATTGTATTGGGAGTTTACAAGGTGGGATACTTCAACCGATACAACAGCATAGTTGGGATATAACATTTTCAGATTCTGGCGATTATAACACGATTTTCTCCGTTCATCCTTATTTCTCAGAAATTGAAGTTGGTATGTTCTTCCCAGAGGAAATGAAAATTTTACCAGAACTTGTTGATAGAGCACATAAAGTTTATAGAAATCCGAACAAGTGGTCATCTTCATCCCAATATGAAAGATTATTTCAATACAAGGGAACATTGATTGCGATGTATGATTTTAAATTGATGAAACCTGTGGAGAGATATCGCCATATAAATATATTCATTCCGAGGATTCTTGACCATTTTGAGATAGATACACTTGGATGGATAATTGGGAAAAGGGGGAATGGATATTTTGGAATGAGAATTTTAGGTGGAATGTTAGGATTAGAAGTTGATAGCATAAGTTATAGTTTCAAAGTATATGGTGATAGGATTTGTTTAATAGTTGAGTCGGGAGGCAAGGTTGAGTTTGGAGATTTTAACTCTTTCAGATCAGCCTTAAAAAGTTGTAGCTTTGAGTTTGATTCGGTCAAGTTTGTTGTAAGATACAAAAGTTTAAGGGGTTTTGAGATGTTGTTTGAGTATCCTGAAGGTAGATTTTTGAATGGGGAAAAATATGATTTGAACTGGGCTCTATTTGATGGGAATTATCTAAAATCCGAAGTGGGGGCGCTCATTATTTCGTGGAGAGATAAAAAACGAATACTGAATTTTAAAAATTTAAAAATCATTGAAGAATGAAAAGAAGAAATTTTATTTTGTCATTTTTTCTTCCTTTGATTCCGCTCAACCGACAATTTTTAAGAGAGAAGAATTTAATTTTTAGCTCAATTGTATCTGAAGAGGATTTTTTGAGCAAAACTAACAGAGAGCCGTTTGAAATTTTTGAAACTCAAAGGTTACACCCTGATTATATCACTACGCTTCCAAAGGTTGAATATTTCTTGCTTGGAAACGGTGAAATAATGGTTGCAATCCAATTTTGTCCATGTGAAAGTGTTAGCACCTATTCTGGAGATTCATCAGCCACATTTTTCGGCTTGACCTTTTGGAATGCGGAAAGATTTGTTAGAAAATGGACTACATTTCTATATCATCCTGAAAGAGGTTTTGCAAACACTGGGTTAACTGTGAAGTTCAATGGGGAATTTTTTAATCTTACACAGAAAAATTTTAAATCTATTGGTTATGAATATAATGCGATAGTTCCAACTGTTTTGCTTTGTTGGGGGATGGATGAAAAGTTTGAGGTTGAGGAAAGATTTTTTGTCCCTTTAAATGGGAAATATTTGTTTAGAAAGATAAAAATCAAAAACAAAACAGAACGGCCTGTTTCATTAGCGCTTAGACTTCAGTTATATCCAAACTTTGGCTTATTTGATGAAATTTATACCGATGGGAAAAATAAATTTGTAGTTGCAAAAGGATGGAATGTTATTAAATTATCTTGCCTCCCTGAGAAAGATGTTAAGATTAAAACATCAGGTAGATATGACATATGGGCTGAAATGGAAACTCTTAGTGCTTTCTCCGAAAGGGAGATTATATTTGTTTATTTAATTGATAACCTTGGTGAAAAGAGTTCAATTACAAATTTGAATTCCAAATTTCCCATGTTGATGATGAGATCGGAAAATTACTGGCGGAATAAAATGCAATTTAAAACAAATAGTGAAATTGTGAATCACTTGTTTTTAGTTTCAAGGAATAACTTGAAAGCAACTATATCAAAAAGTGGAAAAAGGGATTCGGGTATATGGCAATATAATATGGAGTGGGTGCGTGATGATTCAATGTTTTTAATTGGATTAATAATGTGTGGTTTTATCAACGAAGCGAAAACAATGCTTGAAAAATTACTCGGTAAATTCGTCGGACATGAAGGTCAAACAATTGAATCAAGCAGATGGTTTGGGTATGAACATGCTGAACTTGATCAGAATGGTCAATTGCTTTACGCATTATGGACTTACGCATGTTGGACCGCTGATTTCAATTTTGTCAGAAGATACTGGGAAAAAATAAAACTTGTTGCTGAATTCCCAATTAAAGACATCTTTCGCGATAAGGCGAGCAAACTTTTAAAAAATAAAAGAGAATTTTGGGAGAGAACAGATGGATTTGGGGTAGAAGAGGGGTATGAGCTTGCATATCAGTTTTGGGTTTCACTTGGGCTTGAAAAAGCAGGTGAGCTTGCAAATAAAATTGGGGAATTTAAAATTGCTGAAAAATGGTTAAGCATATCCAGAGAAATTAAAAACTCAATGTTAAATCATCCAAAGTTCAGGCTGATTGAAGATGGGCACCTAATTAAGAGAAGAAAAGCAAATGGAGAATGGCAAAGATATTTAATACCACCTGATAGAAAACGCATGCCATATCGTTCACCTATTGCTATTGAGGAAAAACCTTCTGCGGAGCCAGATACATCTGAAGTTTTACCGATTATTTATGGTTTTATTGAAGCAGAAAGCGAGTTAGCTACTATGACACTTGATTGGGTTGAAAAGTTATGGAATCAAAGATGGGGATATGGCGGATATGAAAGGTATGATAGTTCAAGTGAACCCCAGCCGCCAGGACCGTGGCCATTAGCTTCTCTTTTTGTCGCAAGAGCAAATCATGAAGCGGGAAATTATGAGAGAGTATGGAAAGTTTTGAATTGGCTTTATAATATAAATGGCGGAAAATCAGGAGCGTGGTTTGAGTATTATTCAACCGAACAATTAACACCGCCTCTCCCACCCGTTGGTTTTATTGGTTGGACATGGTCTGAGATAATTTCCCTTCTCGTTCACCATATGCTTGGATTTAGACCTGAAATTGAAAAATTGAGAATAAAACCAAAACTTTTGCCCAATGTTAACTTTGCCGAATGCCATTTAAATGTCAGAAATATGAAAGTTCATCTTTTTATTGAAAGAAGCGAAAAAAATCAAGCATCTGTGAATGGTAAACCAATTGATATTATTGATAACGGCATAACAATCCCATATACCAAAGGTGAATTAAAAATAAACTTTAAAGTTGTATGAGATTTTTTAATTTCAAAAAACTTGACGATTTAAAATTTGAGGTTAAACATCTTAAACTTGATGATGTGATAAAATTTGAGGAAAAATTAAGCAAAGTTTTTGAACCACTTAAATTTGATGAGTTAAAGATAGGGAACAGGTTCGCAGTTCATCCAATGGAAGGATGCGACGGCACGCTTGATGGCAAGCCAGATGAATTAACATTTAGACGGTGGGAAAGATTTGGCGCAGGTGGAGCCAAACTTATCTGGGGCGAGGCAACCGCAGTGGTTGAGGAAGGCAGAGCAAACCCAAGGCAACTTTTTCTAAATGAAAAAAATTTGAAATACTTTGCTGAACTTGTAAAGAAAACAAGAGATGCACATAAAAAAATATGGGGTGATGATTCCGACCTAATCATAGGGATTCAGCTAACGCATTCAGGTAGATGGAGCTACCAAAAACCATTTATCGTTTTCCATAACCCCGTCGTTGATAAGTTAACATTCATAGATAGAAAAAGAAGAACTACAATACCAAGTGAATATCCAACTGTATCAGATGATTATCTTGAAAAACTTGAGGATCAATTTGTCAAATGTGCAAAACTTGCTTATGAAGCTGGATTTCAATTTGTTGATATAAAACAATGCCATACTTACCTTTTAAATGAATTGCTTGCTGGCAAAACAAGAAGTGGCAGATATGGGGGCGATTTCTCAAATAGGACAAGGTTTATAAAAAATGTGGTTGAAAAAATAAAGTCCGAAATCGGAAATAGAATAAAAATAGCATCAAGGATAAATGTATTTGATTGTCTTCCCTTCATCAAGGATGACACAGGAGTTGGAAAGCCTGTAGAATATCCAATTCCATATGTTTACGCTTTTGGAGTTAATGAAGAAAATCCACTTGAACCTGATTTGACTGAGCCAATAAAACTTGTTAAACTTTTGTATTCACTTGGGGTTAAATTATTTAACATATCAATGGGAAGCCCATATTATAACCCACATATTGGGAGACCTTATGAGACACCGCCATGGGATGGGTATATTCAACCCGAACATCCGCTTGTTGGCGTTGCACGGCATTTTAAGTTAACAGCAGAAATCAAGAAAAACCTCCAAGAGGATGCTATCGTAATCGGCACAGGTTATAGTTATCTTAGGCATTTTCTCGTTTATGCGGGCGAGGCGAATTTAAAAGAAGGTAAGGTTTCAATGATTGGACTTGGCAGATCTGCTCTTGCTTATCCGGATTTCTTCATTGACCTTAAGAAAAATGGAATGCTTAACCCATCCAAAGTATGTATCACCATAAGCCACTGCACAAATCTTATGCGTTCAAAACATAATGAACTCGGGCAATTCCCAACTGGATGTGTCCCCAGAGATACTGTCTACGCAAAAATTTTTAAAGAAATGAAAAATTCCCAAAATTTAGTTTAATCTTTGTGACTATTTCAGTAAATTTTAACATCGTAAAGTAAGCCCAAATTTTTTAAGAAAAAACATAAGTTTATGAATTTCACAATTATTGATTGGTTGATACTCTCCTTCTATCTCGCGTTTTCGGTTTTCATAGGGGTAAGGGCGAAAAGATATGTTGAAGATTTAGAAGCATATTTCGTTGCTGGAAGAAGGGTGAAAGTTGCTCTCGGTTCAGCAACTTTGATAGCAACTGAGATAGGAATAGTTACATTTATGTATCTCGGTCAAATAGGATATCTGACGGGGTTTTCATGTTTCGTTCTTGGCATAATAGGTGCTTTTGCATTTTTCGTAATAGGCAAAACGGGCTTCGTCGTTTCAAAGTTGAGAAAATTAAAAGTTATAACGATACCTGAATTTTATGAGATGAGATATAGTAAGGGAGTAAGGTTGTTTGGAGGGATGATACTATTCCTTGGCGGAGTTTTAAATATGGGCGTGTTTTTAAAATTTGATGGCTTGTTTCTCGCAGAGGTGATGGGATTTGGTTTAGAAAGAGATGTTCTGTTTCTGATAATGACCATCATGCTTTTGATAGTTATAACCTATACCGTTCTTGGTGGAATGTTTTCTGTAGTTATAACCGATTTCATGCAATTTGTTATACTTTCTTTTGGTATGTTCATCACGACATTTTTTATTTTAAAAAATGTTAATTTATTTGATGTTGCTAACGCAGTTGTAAAGTATTATGGGGAAGAAGGGATAAATCCTGTTTTAAATCCAAGGTTTGGGTGGAAGTTTCTGCTTTGGATGTTAATCGCAAGTGTCACCACGTCGGGATTATGGCAACCTGTAACCTCAAAATCACTTTCATCAGAGGATGAAGTTGTAGGAAGAAGAATTTTCACATACACAGGACTTACGCTAGCTGGAAGATATATGATACCTATGTTTTGGGGAGTTTGCGCCCTCGCTGCTTTTGGTCCAAACGTTGATTCTCAAATTGCGATGCCAAGGTTAATTGCTAAAGTGGTGCCAAATGGTTTTTTGGGTCTTTTAGTTGCGGGAATGCTTGCAGCGTCAATGTCAACCTATAGTGCATACCTACTTGCATGGAGTTCCGTTGCAACAAGGGATATAATCCAACCAATTTTCAGGGGAAAATTAGATGAAAATAGTTCAATTATGCTAACAAGGATTATCGCTGTTTTGATTGGGTTATATCTTCTCATTTTTGGTTTGTTTTATGAAATACCAACGACTGCTTTTCAATATATAGCCGTCACTGGTGCTATGTATACATCTGGGGCTTTTGGTTGTGTTGCTGGTGGTTTATATTGGAAAAAAGCAAATTCAACAGGCGCATATATAGCTCTTATACTTGGAGCGATAGGTCCGCTTGCCTTTCTTGTTTTATCATTATTTAAAGATTTTGTTCCCAAGTCAATGCATTTCCTCCTTGATGTAAATCTTTCTGGTTTCATAAGTTTTATTCTCGCTGGGATTGGAATGGTGGCAGGGTCTTTTTTTACAAATAAAGTAAATCCTCCAAAAAATATAGAATTTGAAAAATGAAAATAGGTGTCATATTCTGGCTTGCGACTTACATCATATCATCCGTTTTGTTCTTCTCAGTTGCCTTGATCGTAACAGTTCTAGGCTTAAGGGATTTAAAATTTCTCACAAGATCACAAAGAAAAGTTAAGTAAAAACGAAAGAAACCAGAATTTTTGCTTAGATCATTCCATCCTTAGCAATTTAAGGAAAGTTTTTTGACTGTGATATTGCCAAATTACATTCGCTTAATTAGGAAATTCACCAAGGGCTTATTTAATACCGGGAAATTTTAAAAAGTTTGATAATTTTTCACAAAATTTTTATTTTTTAAAGCAGTTCAAATCAAAAAAGCGAAATATGAAGCTAAAAGATAAAGTTGCAATTATAACTGGTGCCTCCCGTGGGCTCGGAAAGGCGATAGCTATAAAATTTGCTCAGGAAGGTGCCTATATAGCAATATGTTCAAGGACAGATAATATCTTTACAGTGGCAGACTTGCTCAAAGTATCATGTTCAAAATGCCATGCTGGAAAACTTAATGTCAGCAATTATCTTGAAGTTAAAGAATTCGTTGAAGATGTTTATAAAAGATTTGGGAAAATAGATATCCTCGTGAATAACGCAGCAATTCTTGGCGAGAGAACAAATATAGTTGATTATCCAATTGATATCTGGGAAGATGTGATAAATGTTAATCTCAATGGTGTTTTCTACTTTACACACGAGGTTTTAAAATACATGATACCCCAAGGGAGCGGAAGTATAATCATGGTGAGTTCAAGCGTTGGGAGAAAAGGAAGGGCAAGATGGGGCGCTTACGCCGTTTCAAAATTTGGTGTTGAAGGATTAGTTCAGGTCCTTGCAGATGAACTTAAAGATACTGGAATAAAGGTCAACTCTGTAAACCCTGGACCGCTTGCCACGAGGATGAGAAAGCAAGCATATCCAAACGAGGATCAATCAAAATTGAAAAAACCCGAAGATATCCTTGATATTTTCATTTATCTTGCCTCTGATGAATCAGCTGGAATTACGGGGATGCAATTTGACGCACAAGATTTCAAACTAAGCGAGATACAAAAATGAAGAAAAAATTCTTAATCTTGATACTTGCAGTTTTGCTCTCTTCATGCTTCTACACGAGAACGACATCTCCGCAGATTGAAGAAAAAGATATTTATTTCCATTTGAAATATATTGCCTCGGATGAGCTTGAAGGAAGAAGAGCTGGCACAAGGGGGGCTGAACTTGCCAGTGATTATATAGCTAAACAATTTAAAAAATTCGGTCTAAAACCTGCTGGCGATAAAGGGACATACTTTCAATATTTTGATTTCGTCAGCGATGTTAAATTGGGTGATTCAAATTTTGTCTCTTTCAAAATTAATAAAGATGAAATCAAATTAAACTTTAAATCCGATTTCGTTCCGCTTTCCTTCAGCGAATCTGGAAAAATTAAAGGCGATGTAATCTTTGCAGGCTATGGTATAACTGCCCCAGAGCAAAACTACGATGATTATAATGGTATTGATGTGCAGGGCAAAATCGTGATGCTTCTAAAGGGGACACCAGATGGCTATAAGGCACATTCGCCATTTGAAAAGTACCTTCCTTTGAGATATAAAGTAAGCAATGCCCAATCAAAGGGAGCAATTGGGATAATTTTTGTAGACCCATTTTCTGAAAAATTTGAAAAATTCACATACGATTATTCCGCAGGAAAAGCTGGGATTCCTATCATTGAGGTTAAAAACAGCATAATTGATAATATACTCAAAACCTGTGGATATGATTTCAAACTTTACGACATCGTTAAAAGAATTTATGATTCAATGAAGCCGAATTCATTCACAATAAATAATTTAAGCGTAGAAATTCAAACGGATGTTCGTTATATCAAGTCAAAAGTTGCAAATGTCATCGGCTATATTGAGGGTTCAAATCCCGAATTAAAAAACGAATATATTATAATTGGTGCGCATTACGATCATCTTGGTTGGGGTGGTCAAGGCTCACTTGTCCCCGATACAGTTGCAATTCACAATGGAGCTGATGACAACGGTTCTGGAACAGCTGGCTTGCTTGAGCTTGCAGAATACCTCTCACATAATAGAAAAAATCTTAACAGAACGCTCGTTTTCATCGCTTTTACAGCTGAGGAGGAAGGAACAATTGGTTCGGGCTTTTATGTGAAGAATCCCGTTTTCCCACTTGAAAACACAATTGCTATGATAAATATGGATATGATCGGGCGATTGAAAGAAGATAAATTGACAATTTACGGAACTGGGACATCCCCGGTTTGGAATGATATTATTGAGAAGTTAAACTCTGAGTTTAAATTTAATCTTAACCTCGTGAAAGACGGATATGGTCCAAGTGACCATGCCCAATTTTACTCAAAAAATATCCCAGTGCTTCACTTCTTCACAGGCATACATAGCGATTATCACAAACCGAGTGATGATTATGACAAAATAAACTACCAAGGGCAAAAGAGAATTCTTGATTTCATTGCGAAGTTAATTTTTGAGCTTGATAAAGCAAAGGGAAGACCACAATTCGTAAAAGCAGAACCACAGCAAAGGAGCGCACGTGGATTTAGAGTAACACTTGGGATCGTCCCGGATTACTCTGAAGAAGTCCAAGGGATGAAAGTCGGCGATGTCCGCACGGGAACACCAGCCGAAAAAGCAGGGATTAAACCCGGAGATGTAATCGTGAAACTTGGCGGAAGAGAGATTAAAAACATATATGATTACACATATGCGCTCGGGGATTTCAACCCCGGTGATGAGGTTGAAGTTGTAGTTTTAAGAGGTGATGAGAAGTTGAGTTTTAAAGTAAAATTTGAAGAGAGAAAATAAACTAAAGGAGGGAAAAATGAATCTTGAAGCGAAGAAAAAAGCCTTAAGGATGATAACTTATGGACTTTATATTTTGACTTCAAAATCTGGAGATAGATATTCTGCTGGAACAGTTAACTGGTTAAGCCAGGCGTCTTTTGAGCCACCACTTGTTATGGTTGGGGTAAGAAGGGACTCTGGATTATATGGGGTGATTTCTGAAAGTAATGTTTTCGCTGTCAATATACTTGGTTCTGAACAAAAGGAAATCGCATCTGCATTTTTCAAGCCGACCATTGTTGAAGGGGATAAGATAAATGGTTATAAATTTGAGTTCGGTGAAACAGGCTCGCCTTTGCTTGTTGACCTGCCCGCATTTTTTGAATGTAAAGTCGTTGATAAAGTTGAAAGAGGAGACCACGCAATTTTCGTTGGGGAGGTTGTCAATGCAGGTGTGAGAAATGAGACAAAGCCACTTATCATGTGGGACACGGGCTGGTTTTACGGAGGATAAATTAAAAACAAAAACGGAGGTGCTGTCATGAAAACGGCAGGCGAAATCATCAAAAATAAATCACTTTACTTCGCAAAAAGCGGGGACACCGTGTTTGAAGTCGCAAAGCTTATGGCTGAAAAAAATATCGGAGCTGTGCCTGTGCTCTCAAATGATGGCAAATTGCTTGGAATCTTCTCTGAACGAGATCTTCTAAAAAGGGTTGTTGCGAAAGGATTAAACCCGATGAATGTAAAAGTTGATGATGTGATGACGATTGAAATTATGCTTGCGTTTGAAGATGAATCCTATGAAGAATGCCTTGCAAAAATGAAAAAAGCTGGAATAAGGCATCTACCAGTTGTTGATAAGAGCAATAATCTGATCGGCATGCTTTCACTTCGTGATCTTATGGATATTTCCCTTGACGAGAAAACTGAAAAAATTGAGATGCTTCATGCCTACATCTACTATAGACCACCACTTGAAGAAAAGGAATAAAAACAAATAAGGAGGAAAGATTGCCCATAATTAAATTTGAGCGTGAAGGCAGAAGCATTGAAGTCCCAAAGGGTGCAAACCTAAGAAAAGCTGCTTTAAAAGCAGGTATAAATGTTTATAAAGGGATAAATCAGTTTTTAAACTGCCAAGGTCATGGGCTTTGCGGAACTTGTAGAGTTGAAATAATACAGGGCGATAAAAATGTTAATTCAAAAACCCCAAAAGAAGAATGGGTTCTAAAAGGAAAATTCTTAATTGCACATAAAGTCAACCCAAACCTTCGCCTTTCTTGTCAGGTTAAAGTTGAAGATGATATAGTCGTTCTAACCATGCCAAATTATGAAATTGATAAAGAAGAGACGAAAGAAAGAATTAAAATTTTTGCTGTTGCAACATTTTTCGGCTTGCTTTTTCTTGCTGGGCTTGCATTAATAGTTTCTGACTTCCTCGGAAAAATCTAAAACACAGGAGATTTAAAATTGAAAATTTTGCTTACTGGTGGAAGTGGTTTCCTTGGATGGAACTTTTGCAAAACTTTAAGATTTAAACATGAGATAACTGCTTTTTACTTCCAACATGAACTTTTCCTTGAAAAGTGTCAATTTTTTAAAATTGACATCAGAAACCGCAATGATGTATTTGAAGCTGTAAGAAAGTTTCAACCAGAGGTTGTTGTCCATACAGCAGCTATAACAAGCGTTCAACTTTGTGATCAAGATCGTGACCTTGCTTATTCTGTCAATGTTGAAGGGACGAAAAATTTACTTGATGCATCCGCTGAGCTTGGGGCAAAGTTTATTTACATTTCCACCGATCTCGTTTATAGTGGGGATGGAAGCTTTTTCACTGAAGACACCCCGCCAGAACCAAAAAGTTATTACGCTCAAACCAAACTTGAAGGAGAGGAAATAGTCAAAACATATGATAATTACATCATCCTTCGTCTTGCCTTGATGTACGGTTGGGGAAATGTCTTCACAAATTCATTTTCAGATTGGCTTCATACCGAATTGAGGGCAAAAAGAAAAGTAAAAGTTTTTGTAGACCAATTCAGAACCCCAATCTATGCCATTGATGCTGTCATGGCAATTGATGAATTAATCTCAAAAGATATCAAGAAAGAGATTTTTAATTTGGGTGGTTCTGAAAGAATTTCAAGATATGACTTTGCTTTAAAGTTTGCGGATGCCTTTGGATATCCTCAAGACTTAATCATTCCTACGCCAATGGATTCAGTAAAAACTTACCTTGCTGGGGCAAAGGATTGCTCGCTCAATATAAGCAAAATTCAATCCCTGTTAAGTTTCAAACTTAAAAATGTTGATGAAGGCTTGAACATGATGAAACGATATTAAACCAGTAAAATTAAAAAAAAATTGATTTATGACCCCATTAAAAAATAAGGTTGTGATCGTCACAGGGGCTTCAAGTGGTATTGGGAAGGAAACTGCAAAGGTTTTCGCAAAAGCAGGATGTAAAGTCGTTCTCGCCTCAAGAAATATTGACAACCTTAAAAAAGTTGAAGAAGAAATAAAAACTTTTAATAGCAATGTCCTTGTTGTTCAAACGGATGTGAGCGATTTCAAATCATTAGATAATCTTGTTGAGGAAACTTTAAAAGTTTTCGGAAGAATTGATATACTCATAAACAATGCTGGATTTGGTATCTATGGATGGTTTCACCAAACTCCATTTGAAGAAATTGAAAACATAATGCGAGTTAATTTTCTTGGTTCAGCTTACCTTATACACAAGGTTTTGCCATTAATGATGCAACAGGGGGAAGGGGTAATTGTCAATGTTTCATCTGTTGTGGGGAAAAGAGGCGTCTCCGGTATGGGGATTTATTCTGCCAGCAAATTTGCTCTTACCGGTCTAACCGAAGCTTTACGGGTTGAGTATAAAAAATTTGGAATTCATTTCATAGGAGTTCATCCCGGGACAACGGATACAAAATTTTTTGAGAACGCAAAGTATTATGGAACGAACAGAATGCAAGGACGATTCATGATAATGTCAGCTGAAAAAGTTGCAAAGGAAATTTTAAAAGCAGTTTTGAAAAGGAAAAGAGAAATCGTCTTAACACCTCTGGGGAAGCTCACCGTTTGGATAAACAAACTCTTCCCATCATTCGTTGATTTCATGATGAGCAGGGTTATAAAGATAACTTGAATTTGAAACACAAATTCTTTAAACTTTTTATGAAAAAACTTCTGTTTGAACTTTTAAAGTTTCACAACAAACTCAAGGGTATTACCATGGCGGTAACAGAAACTTACATCAAGGGTGGAAGTTTCCTCATTCAGGAAAATTCACCAGAAAGCACTTTCACGCCTGAGGACTTCACCGAGCAACATCAAATGATCGCACAGACGACAAACGATTTTGTTGAGAAAGAGGTTTTGCCGAGAATTGAAGAAATTGAAGAGCAAAATTGGGATGTCACGCTCTCACTTATGCGGAAAGCGGGGGAGATAGGACTTCTTGCCGTTGATATCCCAGAGGAATATGGCGGACTTGGTCTTGATAAGACAAGTTCAATGCTTGTTGCCGAAGGGCTCGGGAAAGCAAGCTCATTTGCAGTAACTCACGGGGCTCACACTGGAATTGGCACTCTTCCCATTGTTTATTTCGGAACAGAGGAGCAAAAAAGAAAATACCTTCCTAAATTCGCCACGGGTGAGCTGATATCTTCTTACGCTCTCACGGAACCAAACGCTGGCTCAGACGCACTCTCTATAAGAACAACAGCAACCTTAAGCCCCGATGGGAAACATTACATCCTAAATGGGAGTAAAATTTTTATTACAAATGCTGGTATTGCGGATGTTTATATCACATTTGCGAAAATAAACGGCGAACATTTCACTTGCTTTATACTTGAAAAGGACTTTGAAGGGATCTCGCTCGGGAAAGAGGAAAAGAAGATGGGAATTAAAGGCTCATCAACAAGGGCATTGAATCTTGATAATGTCAAGGTTCCAGTTGAAAATGTCCTCGGCGAAATCGGGAAAGGACATAAAATTGCATTTAACATCTTAAACATTGGAAGATTTAAACTTGGCGCAGGTGTTATCGGAGGTGCTAAAGCGGTCATAACCGAATCTGTAAAATATGCGAAACAAAGAAAACAATTTGGGAAATCAATTGCAGAGTTCGGAATGATAAAACATAAAATTGGCGAAATGGCGATAAGAACATTCGTCGGTGAGAGCATGGTTTATAGAACTGCGGGATTGATTGACGGAATACTTTCAGGAATTGATAAATCAGATCCCAAGGCAAGTGAATTAATGTTAAAGGGAATTGAAGAATATGCAGTTGAATGCTCAATTATAAAAGTTTATGCTTCAGAGATACTTGACTATGTCGTTGATGAAGGGGTTCAGATTTTTGGAGGTTATGGTTACATAGAAGAATATCCAGTCGCTCGGGCTTATAGAGATTCAAGGATAAATAGAATTTTTGAGGGGACGAATGAAATAAATCGTCTTGTCATAACTGGGATGCTTTTGAAACGAGCAATGAAAGGAGAATTGCCGCTTATACCCGCAGCTCAGAAACTGACAGATGAAGTGATGGGAATTGGCATTCAAGAGGAAGAAACAACTGGAATTTTTGCAGAGGAGAAAAAACTCCTCAAATCCGCAAAGAAAGCAGGTTTGTTCGTGGCTGGACTTGCAGTCCAGAAATATATGACAAAACTTGAAGATGAAGAGGAAATAATTGGAAGAATAAGTGATATAATTATGGAGATTTACGCAATGGAAAGTGTAATTTTAAGGGTTGAAAAAATGCTCATGCGTGGGGGCAAAGATAAAACAGATGTTTATGTTGATATAGTGAAAGCATTTGTAAACGATGCAATAATTCGGATTGAAACATATGCGAAGGAACTTTTATCTGCTATCGCTGAAGGTGACATGCTGAGAACTTATTTGACCGCATTGAGAAGGCTTATCAAACACATACCTATAAATACAATTGCATTGAGAAGAAAAATTGCCGACCATCTTATAGAAGCAGAGCGTTACTCCTTGTAAAAGGTTTTTCTAAAACAAAAGAAACGAAAGCATGAATAATGTTTGAGGAATTGAAAGGTTTGATCTTGCCTACATTAATTATCGTTATAAGCATAATCATTGGGATAATCTTTGAAAAAATTATTCTTGGCAAACTTCAAAAAATCGCAAAGAGAACGAAATGGGAAGGGGATGACATCATAATAGCCTCGCTTCGCAGGTGGGTCACATTTTGGTTTGGTCTCGCTGGTTTATATACCGCTATCACCACAACAGCGATAAGCACAACATTGATAAACTATTTGCAGAAAATCATACTGATTTTATATATTCTTTCAGCTACAATCGTCCTCTCCAGCATTAGCGTTGGATTTGTAAATATGTATAGCAGACGTGCGCAGGATGTCCTGCCGTCAACGAGTTTATTTGCAAACCTCACAAAGATTATAATTTTCACAATAGGGGTTCTTGTGATTTTACACTCGCTTGGAATTTCAATCACCCCTATTCTCACAGCTCTTGGCGTTGGCGGTCTTGCGGTTGCTCTGGCTTTACAAGATACACTTTCAAATTTATTCGCTGGCTTACATATCATACTGACAAGGCAGATAAAACCCGGGGATTACATACGGCTTGAAAGCGGCGAAGAAGGCTTTGTGGTGGACATAACATGGAGAAACACAACGATAAGAGAACTTCCAAACAATTACATAATTATCCCAAATTCAAAGCTTGCACAAGCAGTTGTTAAAAATTATTTCATGCCAGAACGAGAGATGTCCGTCCCAATTCAAGTTGGTGTAAGTTATGACAGTGATCTTGAAAAAGTTGAAAAAGTGACAATTGAGGTTGCGAAAGAAGTGATGAAGGAAGTCCCCGGAGGCGTTCCAACATTTGAGCCCGTAATCCGTTATCACACATTTGGCGATTCCAGCATAAACTTTACAGTCGTGCTGAGATGTAAGGAATTCCAAGATCAGTATATCGTAAGACATGAATTCATAAAGAGATTGCACAAAAGATATAAAGAAGAAGGCATCGTAATTCCATTCCCGATAAGGACAATTTACATCAATAAAAGCAACGAGGCTTAATTCAGTAAATTCTCACTTCAAAAGGGCTTAATTTAAAAATTTTATAAAGCCCCAAAATAAGATAAATTTCCCCAACAAGCTGATTTTTTAACATGAATGAAAAACTTAACAACACGAAATTCAAGTTTAAAATTCAAGTCCAGGTAAGAAGCTTTGACCTTGACTCATACGGGATAGTTCATAATTCTGTTTATTTAAAATACTTTGAAATCGCAAGAACAGAATACATAAGACAAGCGCTTGGGATTGACCCGGGGCGTTTCTTTAACGATTTTTATTTCGTCATAGCAAGAAACGTTTGCAATTATATCACACCCGCAAAGTTTGATGAAATCCTTGATGTTTACGCAAGAGTTTCAAAAATTGGAAACACAAGCTTTGAAATGGAGTATTTGATTGAGGAATCAAAAACGAAAAGAACAGTTGCAACTGGCGAAACCGTCATCGTCCTTTTAAATCGCGAAACATTTAAACCTGAACCTATCCCAGAAACCGTAAAAAACCTAATTTTTAAATTTGAGGAAGAAAATGTCCTTGTAAAAGAAAGCAAAACTTGAACGATGTTTCTTCCGTATGAAACTTTTAAAATTTTAACTGAAAAAGGGAATATAATTCCAGTTTATGAATCACTCCTTGCCGATACGGAAACGCCTGTATCAGTTTATATGAAGATACGAGATAAAAGCAAGTTTTCTTTCTTATTTGAAAGCGTTGAAGGTGGCGAGAAAATTGCAAGGTATTCGTTTATCGGATTTCAACCATTTCTGCTCTTTGAGGTCAGGGGAAATAATTTTAAAATTAAAATACTTGATGATAAATTTTCCTTCGTTGAGGAAAAAATCAAAGGTGAATCTCATCCACTTGAAGCCTTGAAAAAAATCCTTTCTCTTTTTAAATCCGTTAGCGTTGATGAACTCTCAAGATTCACATGTGGTGCAGTTGGATACTTTGGCTACGAAAGTGTTTCACTCGTTGAGAAAATTCCTCAAGCGGAAATTGATGACATTGGTGCACCAGATATATTTCTGATGTTTTTTGACACAATACTTGTCTTTGATAACTTAAAGCGGAAAATTTTTTTAATTTCAAATGTTTATAAAAATGGTGATGAAACAGAATCTGAACTAAAAGACAAATATCTTACGGCGCTTGGAAAGATAACAGAAATTAAATCTTTCTTAAAGAAACGCCTTAACACTGAAATATCAAAAGCCGAACTTGACACCGAACCAAAATTTAACATGACTCGTGAAGAGTTCATTGAAAAAGTGAAACGAGTAAAGGAATACATAATAAATGGTGATATTTTTCAAGCCGTGCTCTCCCAAAGATGCGAAAGAAAAATTGACGCCGATCCATTTGACATTTACAGAATGCTAAGAGTTGTAAATCCATCGCCATATATGTATTTTTTAGATGCTGACGACTTCAAAATCATTGGCTCATCACCAGAACTACTTGTTAGAGCTGAAAATGGGATCGTTGAAACAAGACCGATTGCTGGGACAAGAAGAAGAGGTAAAAATCCTGATGAAGACGCGAGACTTGAAGCTGAACTTCTTAGTGATGAAAAAGAAAAGGCAGAACATTTGATGCTGGTTGACCTTGGCAGAAATGATATAGGCAAAATAAGTTATTTCGGGACTGTGAAAGTAGATCAATTCATGGTTATTGAAAGATATTCACATGTTATGCACATTGTGAGCAATATAAGTGGAAAACTACGTGAAGATGTAAGCCCTATTGAAGCTCTTTATGCGTGTTTTCCAGCTGGAACCGTAACGGGTGCCCCAAAGATAAGAGCAATGGAAATAATCGCTGAACTTGAGCCAACAAAACGTGGAATTTACGGAGGAGCTATTGGTTATATTGATTTTTCTGGAAACATTGACTCATGCATAGCTATAAGAACAATTGTAATGAAGGGAAATAAAGCATATTTTCAGGCAGGAGCTGGGATCGTCCATGATTCAATACCCGAACGAGAGTATCAAGAAACGCTGGACAAACTTGAAGCGCTATTTAAAGCAGTTGAATTGTTATACGAAAACTAAATTCTCTATCCGAAAAAATGATTTTGATAATTGACAATTACGATTCATTTACATACAATCTTGTTCAATATATTGGTGAAATTGGGGTTGAGATGGAGGTTGCAAGAAATGATGCTATAACGATTGATGAGATAAAACAAATCAAACCTGATGCGATTGTGATTTCGCCTGGACCATGCACGCCGTATGAAGCTGGTATATCAATTGAAGTTATAAGACAATTTCATAAATCTACTCCAATTCTTGGAGTTTGCCTTGGGCATCAGGCAATTGGTGTAGCCTTTGGGGGTAAAGTTATAAAGGCACCCACCATAATGCATGGAAAAGTTTCAAAAATCTACCACAATAATTCATCCATATTTTCTGGTTTACCCAATCCTTTTAAAGCAACACGATATCACTCACTTATTGTTGATAGAAATACATTACCCGACTCACTTGAAATAACTGCATGGACAGAGGATGGAATAATAATGGGGTTAAAACACAAAGAATTTCCAACATTTGGGGTTCAATTTCATCCTGAATCAATTATGACTGAGTTTGGGAAGGAAATTTTGAAAAATTTTATCTATCGGAAATTTTGATGAATTTTAAATAAACTTTAGCGAAAGATATGACAGATAAAATTTTAAAGGATGAACAAATCTGGTTTGAAAGCAGACAGAAGGATATATGGAGAATTTTCAGAATAATGGCGGAATTTGTGGAAGGATTTGACCAGATGACAAAGATTGGACCTTGTGTTTCTATATTTGGCTCAGCGCGGACAAAACCTGGGCATAGATACTACGAAATGGCTCGTCAAGTTGCAAGAGAACTTGTAAAATCTGGATTTGGTATAATAACAGGGGGCGGACCTGGGATTATGGAAGCAGCAAATCTCGGGGCAAAAGAAGCAGGTGGTTTATCGGTTGGAATAAACATTGAACTGCCACTTGAGCAAAAATTCAATCCATATGTAGATGTTGGAATTGAATTCAGGCATTTCTTTGTCCGCAAAGTTATGTTTGTAAAATATTCACAAGGATTTGTTGTTTTACCAGGAGGTTTCGGGACGCTTGATGAATTTTTTGAGGCTTTAACTTTAATACAAACAGGGAAAACAACGCGTTTCCCCGTCGTTCTGATGGGAAGCGAATACTGGGAAGGGCTGATAAGTTGGCTCAGAGATAAAGTTCTTGGCGAAGGTAATATATCCCCAGAAGATATGAACATTTTTGAACTTACAGATGACCCGAAAGAAGCAGCAAGAATAATAACCGAGTTCTATCAAGAAAATGTTGTTTCGCCAAACTTTTAAAATTTAGAATTTATCTGTATGATTAAACTTGAAAATTTAACAAAAAAATTTGGTGATTTTGTCGCTGTTGATAATCTATCTTTAGAGGTAAAACCAGGCGAGTTTTTCGGGTTCCTTGGACCAAACGGCGCTGGGAAAACCACAACTATAAAAATGATCGCGGGTCTGATTCAACCAACAAGTGGAAAAATTTTCATCTGTGGGATTGATGCCTTAAAAGAGCCTGAAAAAGCAAAATCTTATTTAAGTTATATCCCTGACCAACCGTATATGTATGATAAACTAACAGGTCGTGAGTTTCTCTATTTTGTTGGTGGCTTATTCAAAATGGAGAAGGAAAAAATAAAAGAAAAAATTGATTTACTCGTTGAACATTTTGAAATTGGGAAATGGATTGACAGAAAAGTTGAAGAATACTCACAGGGAATGAAACAGCGTGTTATAATTGCCTCAGCATTGCTGCACGAACCAAGGGTGATTGTTATTGACGAACCAATGATCGGACTTGACCCAAGAAGCGCCAAAATCGTTAAAGATACATTAAAGCAAAAGTCAAAAGAAGGCACAACAATCTTCATGTCAACTCACTCACTTGAGGTCGCAGAAGAATTATGCGATACAATAGGGATAATAAAAGACGGGAAATTAATAGCGAAGCTTGAGGCGAAAGATATTGAAGAATTCAAACGAAGTCATGATGGGAAATTTGAATCTATGTTCATTGAACTAATAAAGTGAAAATAGAACAATTAGCAGAGATGTCTGACTTATTTTTGATATTGAAATTCAAATTGATCTCCATATTTAAATCAACCTTTGAAACCAGATGGAGTGGGGTTTTAAAGGAACTTGGTTCACTTATCGTCTTTACAGGTTTTGCCCTCTCAACATTTATCTCTTCAAATTATGCAACCGCATATCTTCTTGCGGAGGCGAGAATTGGACTTTTTCTTTTTCACAGAATTTTGTCAATGCTTCTTTTCATTTTATTCGTTTTGGTGAGTTTGGGCAATGTGATAGTTGCTTATTCAACACTTTACAAAAGCAAAGACCTTGAATTTTTCCTTACGACACCGATAAAACCGATAAAAATTTACATAGTTAAATTTCTTGACAACTTTTTTTATAGTTCATCCACGATGTTTATATTTATCTCTGCAATTTTGCTGGGGTATGGAAGTTACTTTAGGAAGTCTTTTAATTTCTACATCTTTTCATTCATTGGTGTTCTAATTCCGTTTATGCTTATGTCAGCATCTTTTAGCATCACAATTCTCATGCTAATTTTGAGGCTTTCAAAAAAAATTGACATACGAAAACTTGCCTTAACAGCCGGGTTAATCTACGCCTTGGGAATTTATTTATATTTCAAAAGCATAAATCCGATGAAGTTGTTTACAGAGGCGATGAAGTATTACCCTTATATTGATCAGTATTTTGCACAGATTGATCCATCAATAGCGGTGTATCTCCCGAACCATTGGGTCGCAGAGATATTTTATTTCAGCGCAAGGGGAAATTCAGAGATGGTTCTAAAATACTTTTTGATTTTAATATCTGCAACAATTGGAATGGTTTTGATAAACTTTGGGGTCGCAAGAAAAATTTATTTTGAAACGCTATTTATTGCATTTGATTTGAGGAATAAAATTAAGAAAAAATTTTCAATTGAATTTTTAAGTTTTGCAAAGAAATCAGTTCTTCATCCACAAATTGAGGTTTTCATCAAGCGTGATTTAAAGATGTTTTTAAGAGAGCCAAGTCAATGGGGTCACTTATTGATAATGTTTTTGCTTGTTTTGATATTTATTGTGAGTTTAGTGAAAATGCGTCTTTATAGAATTGAGCCACAACTTTTAACGCTTGCATTTATTTCAATATTTTCTTTCAATGTTTTTTTAATTGCGTCAATTGTAATTCGCTTTGTTTATCCCTTAATCTCTCTTGAAGGAATGAGTTACTGGTTGGTGAGGTCATCGCCTGTTAAGTTATCCCGACTTTATATTCACAAATTTATCATTTCATTTTTCCCGATTCTTATAATCTCCGAGGCAGTATCTTATGCGTCCGTTTTTCCGTTTGGCAAAGACCCAAACATTGGGATGTTAATAACAACAGTGAGTTTTTTCATTGCGCTTACCTATGTTTCACTTGGGCTTGGGATGGGGGGATATTTTTCAAATTATTCCGAGAAAAGCCCAGTTCGCCTTGCTTCATCAAGAGGTGCAACGATTGCGCTTTTGCTTGGTCTTGTGTTGATTTCAATTTTCACGGGAATTATATTTGCCCCTGTGACCTTTTACTTTCAATCCTTGAAATTCAACGCTGATTTTTTTAAATCCGCAATCTGGGGGGCATTCTTTACCTCAATTATACTCTCAATCCCCTTTAATTTGCTCGGATTGACAAGCATGAAAAGGGATTTTTAACAATTTCCCTCTGTCTATAAAGATTGGGAAAGTTTGAAAGAAAAAAATTTTTTTCATATATTTAAAATGACTGCGCCCGTAGCTCAACTGGATAGAGCGTCTGGCTACGGACCAGAAGGTTGGGGGTTCGAGTCCCTCCGGGCGTGCTAAAAATTATTCACCCTCTTCTCCTTCCTTTTCACCTGTTGATAACCCTAAATCACCAAAAAGCATCATTCTCGCCTTTTCAGACATCATACTTGGATTCCACCTTGGTTCCCAAACGACGACAACATCAGCATCTTTCACACCCGGGATTTGAAGCAAACGCTCACGCACCTGTTGACTTATAAATGTATGTGCAGGACACCCGGGAGCAGTAAGGGTCATCTTAACGCCAACCCAATCATCAATAATCTTGACCTCATAAACAAGCCCAAGATCAACGATATTTATCGGGATTTCAGGGTCATAGCATTCTCTAAGGGCTTCATATACCTGTTCTTCTGTTACCATGGCTTTAAACAAATTTTGTTTTTCTTTAATATAACAATTTGAATGAACATTTTAAAGTTACCCTCTGCTTTTCTTTTTTCCTCCAACTCTGGCTGTAATTTCATAGAGTTCAAGTTTTTCAAGCATCTGAATTGTCTTATTTATCTGCTCACGTAACTCTGTGAATGATGAAATCACTTTGTTTATCTCGTTGGATGGCAAATCATTTTCGGCTGAAATTTTAGCAAGGAGGTTTTCAATCCCCGCTCTCATCTTTTGATAACTCTTCAAAAACGCCTCACGAAGCAGTTTAGGTGTTAATTTAACAGAACGAAATTTAACCCTTGGACCTGTCCCATAAATTTCAACTTGCATTAAAAGTTTCTCAACACTTTCTGGAAGATCGTAATGAATCGTTTCCCCTGATTCAATTACCTCAAATTTTCTACTTCTTCTAAGTATGTTCACAAAATCAGAAAATGTGGGAAGCTGTATATCTTTATGATGATATTTTATGAGCAAGTAAATTTTTCTTGCTGGAACGAGAATTTCATCATCTTTTGAAATTATTTCCTCAACTATTTTCATTAATTTACGGTGGGACATCTCTCATTTCCACAAAATTGATTCTTCTGTATCTTTGTCAAAGAAATGTGCCTTTCGCATATCAATCACAAGTTCCTTGTAAATCCCAGTTTGTGGTTCCTCATGAGCAGGGATTCGTGCAACACATTGAGATGTTGAAGTTGCAAAATAAAGATAAATTTCATTTCCCATTGGCTCAACGACATCAATAAGAACCCGCACTTTTTCCCCATTTGATATTTGAGTGTAAAGAGGATCGTATATATGCTCAGGTCTTATACCTAAAATTATTTCCTTGCCAACATAATTTTTCAGTTTGTCCTGATATTCCTGAGGTATTAGAAGTTTAAAACCATTATTGTTTTCAACGAATTTTAAACCATCTTCTTGGATTATTTTTCCCTCAAGGAAATTCATTGACGGGCTACCAATGAAACCAGCAACAAATTTGTTTTTTGGGAAATTATAAAGATTCAATGGCGTATCTATCTGCTGGATTATTCCATCTTTCATAACGACGATCCTATCTCCCATCGTCATTGCCTCAATTTGATCATGAGTTACATAAATCATCGTTGCTCCAAGTTTTTGATGAAGTTTTGAAATTTCAGTTCTCATTTGGACTCTAAATTTTGCGTCAAGATTGCTTAAAGGTTCATCAAATAAAAAAACCTTTGGGTTTCTTACAATCGCTCTTCCAACTGCAACGCGTTGCCTTTGCCCACCGGAAAGTTCTTTTGGTTTGCGATCAAGAAGATGTTCAATACCAAGAATTTTAGCTGCTTCTTTAACTCTCTTGTCAATTTCGCTCTTTGGATATTTGCGAAGCTTGAGCCCAAAAGCCATATTTTCATAAACACTCATATGCGGATAAAGAGCATAGTTCTGAAAAACCATTGCTATATCTCTATCCTTTGGAGGAACATCGTTGACGATTTTGTTATCAATGTAAATATATCCCTTCGTCACATCTTCAAGCCCGGCTATCATTCTCAAAGTTGTGGTCTTACCACATCCAGATGGACCAAGTAAAACCATAAATTCTCCATCCTTGACTTCAAATGTTGCATCTTTTACTGCGATGACATTGTTTGGGTAGATTTTGCTCACATTTTCAAGTTTAACCTCAGCCATTTCACTTACACCTCCTGATTGTTTCCGTTTTTAATTTACGATTTTTCTCAAAGTTTTGTAAAAATCAGGAAAAGAAATTTTAACACATTCAGGTTTATCTATAATTGTTTCCCCATCAGCGATCAATCCAGCAATTGAAAAAGCCATCGCGATTCTATGGTCGTTAAAAGTTTCAATAAAGGCACCTTTTAATTTTCTTCCGCCTTCAAACGCAAACCCATCTTCATACTCCTCAACTTCAAGCCCCATATTTCTAAGGTTGTGAACGATTGCTTTTATTCTATCACTTTCTTTATTTCTCAAATCGCTCGCATCACGAACTTTAAAAACACCTTCGGCAACGGTCCCAGCAATTGAAAGTATGGGTATTTCGTCAATTATATTTGGTATTAGTTCTCCAGAAAGAGTTAAGTTTTTAAGATTTATCTCATTACCTGATTTTACAATCACATCACCAATAGGTTCATTTGACGATTCTCTGAGGTTTTCAAATTCAATTTGTGCGCCCATTTTTTTAAGGATATTAATAAATCCAATTCTTGTGGGATTTAAACTAACATTTTTTATAACTATGTGTGAATTTGGAACAATTGAAGCAGCGACAATAAAAAATGCAGAGGTTGATATATCTCCAGGGATAAAGTAGTGGCGAGGTTCAATTTTTATAGGTTTGACCTCTATTATTTTTTCCCCATTTTCGCTTACAACTTTCAAACCAAGCAATCTTTCCGTGTGATCTCTGGTTGGAATTTTTTCTATTATTTTTGTTTTTCCCTCGGCGTGAAGCCCGGCGAATATAAGGCAGGATTTAACTTGTGCACTTGGAATTTCAAGTTCATATCTAATTGGGTTTAGCTTCTCTACAGCGTAAATTTTCAGCGGAGCTGTTCCGTTTTCTGTTGCTTCAATTTTTGCACCCATCATCTTAAGAGGTTTAACGATTCGCATCATCGGGCGCCTTCGCAGAGATTCATCCCCTGTTATTTCAGAATTGAAGTTTTGCCCAGCAAGTATTCCTGCAAGAAGACGGATTGTTGTTCCTGAATTTCCAGCGTCAAGAATTGAATCTGGTTTGCGAAAATTTCTAATTCCTCTTCCTCGTATCTTTAATTTTTCCGATATTTCAATTTCAACACCAAGACTTTCAAGACAATTTAATGTTCTCAGTGTATCGTCAGAGATGAGGAAATTCTCTATCACATTTTCCCCCATTGAAAGAGCACAGATAAGGGCAACACGATGTGAAATTGATTTATCTCCCGGGGGATAAATTACCCCTTTGATTTTATTTACTTTTTCAATTTTCACCAAGCAAAGAAAAATTTTTAATTAGGCAAAGCAAAATAAAAAAGAGGGGTTGCGATGAGCAACCCCTTTTAAATAAACCTAAATCAACCTGCTGTTTCGCCAGCGCCTCCGGTTACTTCCCCAACTTCTTCTTTCTTTTCAACGCCAAGTTTTGACTCCAGCGCTTCTACCCTTTTAACAAGATCATCAATTTGTTGCTGTAAAGATTTGAACTTTGTGTCAACATAATTTTTTGATACACCACCAGCTTTGGCTGGAGCCTTCTTCGCTGGCTTTTTTGCTGTTTTCTTCGCCTTCGCCATGTTAATGCCCTCCTAATTTGGTTTTGATTAAGTTAATCACTTTGCAAAATACGGTACTTTCTCAAGCGTTAGAATTTCTCCATCCATTTCAGGGGGAATCGGGAGATTCATAATTGTGAGTATTGTCGGGGCTATATCACCAAGTTTTCCATCTTTTTTCAACTCCCCTTTATAATCATCCATAACAAGTATAAATGGAACTTGGCTTGTCGTGTGTGCTGTATGTGGTTCACCTGTTTCAGGATCAATCATCTTTTCTGCGTTTCCATGATCAGCGGTTATTATCATAACATAATCATTTTTCTTCGCCGAATTATAAATCCTACCAATACACATATCTATTGCTTCAATAGCTTTAATAGTTGCTGGAATTATTCCAGTATGCCCTACCATATCTGGGTTTGCAAAGTTCAAAACTATGAGAGCATATATTTGCTTTTCCATTTCTTCAATAACTTTGTCCGTTACCTCAAAAGCGCTCATCTCTGGTTTCAAATCATAAGTTGCGACCTTTGGTGAAGGAATTAAAATTCTATTTTCTCCCTCAAATGGATCTTCTCTGCCACCGCTGAAAAAATAAGTTACATGGGCATATTTTTCCGTTTCAGCGATTCTTAACTGCTTTAACCCATGCTTTGATATAACCTCACCAAGTGTATTAGTTAAATAAACGGGTTTAAAAGCTATCGGAACATCAAAATCGTCATTGTATTCGGTCATCGTTACAAAATGAACATTTAATTTTTTGCGCTGGAACTTATCAAATTTTTCATCAATAAAAGCTCTTGTTAATTGTCTTGCCCTATCGGCTCTGAAATTAAAAAATATAATTGAATCGCCATCCCTAACCTGTCCCACTGGATTTCCATCCTCATCTACAACTATAAATGGAACGACGAATTCATCAGTTATACCTTTATCGTAAGATTTCAGAACTCCTTCTTCTGCGCTTTTAAATTTTTCACCTTGTGCTTCGGTCATCGCTTTATAATATTTTTCCGTTCTCTCCCATCTGTTGTCTCTATCCATACCGTAATATCTTCCACCAACAACAGCTATTTTCCCGACGCCAATTTCTTTTGCCTTTGCCTCAAACTCTCGGATATAACCAATTGCACTTGACGGCGGTGTATCACGCCCATCAAGAAGAGCATGAACAAAAACTTTGCTAACTCCATGCATTTTTGCAAATTCAAGCAATGCATACAGATGTTCCATATGACTATGAACTCCCCCGTCAGACAGAAGCCCAACAAGATGAAGTGCACTATTGTTTTGTTTTACATTTTCAATTGCTCCAAGCAGTGCCTCATTTCTAAAAAATTCCCCATTTTTTATCGCTTTACTAATTCTAACAATGTCTTGATAAACAATTCTGCCAGCTCCGATATTTAGATGACCCACTTCGGAATTCCCCATTTGTCCATCTGGCAGTCCAACATATTCTCCCGAAGCATGAAGCGTAACCCAAGGATAGTTTGCATACAAAAAATCAAAATTTGGTTTTTTTGCAAGTGCTATGGCATCACCTTCAAGGGGTATATTTTGATCACGAACACCAAATCCATCAAGAATTACAAGGATAACTTTTCTCACTTTTACCAATTTTTTGTTTTAAAAATTTTCACTCAAGTTAAAATATAAAAAGTTTTACACTTAATTTCAATAAAAAATCGCTCAAGGGGTGTTAATATAGGAAGAAAGCCCAAGTTTCAGTGTGGAATATGAAGAGATAAACGGTGAGGGATGTTTTTAGTTATATTTAAGAACTTAACATTTTAAAAGCAAAGATTTAAAAATAAAAAAACCCGGCAGCGACCTACTCTCCCGGTCGCTCGCGCGACCAGTACCATCGGCGCTGGAGGGCTTAACTTCCGTGTTCGGAATGGGAACGGGTGTTTCCCCTCCGCTATAGCCACCGGGTCAAAAACTCAGTTATAAAAAACCATGAAAATTGGAAGGGTGAAAGCCACAGGATAGAATTTGTTTAGCAACCTAATCTGTAAGCGGTAGAATTAATTTGGCTAAGTCGCACGGCCGATTAGTACCACTCGGCTAAACGCCTTGCGGCGCTTACACCTGTGGCCTATCAACCTGGTAGTCTACCAGGGGCCTTCAGGGGCTTAACGCCTCGGGATACCTAATCTTGGGGTGGGCTTCGCGCTTAGATGCTTTCAGCGCTTATCCCATCCGAGCATAGCTACCCAGCGGTGCCACTGGCGTGACAGCTGGTACACCAGAGGCTCGTTCACCCCGGTCCTCTCGTACTAGGGGTGACTCCCCTCAGGTATCCTGCGCCCGCCACAGATAGGGACCGAACTGTCTCACGACGTTCTGAACCCAGCTCACGTACCGCTTTAACGGGCGAACAGCCCGACCCTTGGGACCTTCTCCAGCCCCAGGATGCGATGAGCCGACATCGAGGTGCCGAACCTCCCCGTCGATGTGAACTCTTGGGGGAGACTAGCCTGTTATCCCCGGAGTAGCTTTTATCCTTTGAGCGACGGCCCTTCCACTCGGAACCGCCGGATCACTAGGCCCTGCTTTCGCACCTGCTCGACCTGTCGGTCTCGCAGTCAAGCCCCCTTATGCCCTTGCACTCTACGCACGATTACCAACCGTGCTGAGGGGACCTTTGGGAGCCTCCGTTACCATTTAGGAGGCGACCGCCCCAGTCAAACTGCCCACCTAACACTGTCCCTCCCTGGGATTTACCAGGGCAGGTTAGAACCCAGACAGAACAAGGGTGGTATTTCAAGGGTGGCTCCATCCCGACCGGAGTCGGGACTTCTCAGCCTCCCACCTATCCTACGCATGCCCTGCCCGAGTTCAATGCTAGGCTGCAGTAAAGCTTCACGGGGTCTTTCCGTCCCGTGGCGGGTAACCGGCGTCTTCACCGGTACCACAAGTTCGCCGAGCCCGTGGCTGAGACAGCGTCCAAGTCGTTACACCATTCGTGCAGGTCGGAACTTACCCGACAAGGAATTTCGCTACCTTAGGACCGTTATAGTTACGGCCGCCGTTTACCGGGGCTTCGGTTTGGAGCTTCGCCCTTGCGGGCTAACCCCTCCCCTTAACCTTCCGGCACCGGGCAGGTGTCAGTCCCTATACCTCCTCTTACGAGTTGGCAGAGACCTGTGTTTTTGATAAACAGTCGCTTGGACCCTTTCACTGCGACCCCGTTGGGCTCGTTCCGCAAGGGAACTCACCTACTAGGGGCACCCCTTCTCCCGAGGTTACGGGGCCAATTTGCCGAGTTCCTTAGCCACGGCTCACTCGCGCGCCTTAGGATACTCACCCCGCCTACCTGTGTCGGTTTGCGGTACGGTCTGCTTGAAACCTCCCGTGCGAGGTTTTTCTTGGCAGTGTGCTCCAGACCAGTTTGTGGGCTTACGCCCTCCCATTCGCCTCTCGGAGTTATGAGGATGCGGATTTGCCTACATCCTCCTCCTACAGGCTTAGACCACCTAAGCCGGCAGGTGGCTGGCCCTTCGCTCCTGCGTCACCCCTCACGGTCAAACGGTTTCAAGCAGGCACGGGAATATTAACCCGTTTCCCATCGGCTACGCCTTTCGGCCTCGCCTTAGGGGCCGGCTAACCCTGCGCCGACGAACGTTGCGCAAGGAAACCTTAGGCTTTCGGCGGGAGGGATTCTCACCCTCCTTATCGCTACTAATGCCAGGATCCGCTCTTCTATCCAGTCCATCCCAGCTCACGCCAGGACTTCAACCCGGATAGAATGCTCCCCTACCTCCCGATAGATCTGAAATCTATCGGGACCGCAGCTTCGGCGACAGGCTTAAGCCCCGAGAATTTTCGGCGCCGGGTCGCTCGACCAGTGAGCTGTTACGCACTCTTTAAATGAATGGCTGCTTCTAAGCCAACATCCTGGCTGTCTTAGCAACCCGACATCCTTTGTCTCACTTAGCCTGTACTTTGGGGCCTTAGCTGGCGGTCTGGGTTCTTCCCCTCTCGGCAATGGAGCTTATCCCCCACTGCCTGACTCCCGCGAAACGATGTGGCGGAATTCGGAGTTTGACTGGGTTTGGTAGCGTTGTGACGCCCCTAGCCCAATCAGTGCTCTACCTCCGCCACTCTGTTACGCGAGGCTAGCCCTAAAGCTATTTCGGGGAGTACGAGCTATCACCGTGTTCGATTAGCTTTTCACTCCTACCCACAGCTCATCCGAGCGGTTTTCAACCCACACCGGTTCGGGCCTCCATGGGGTATTACCCCCACTTCACCCTGGCCATGGGTAGATCACACGGTTTCGCGTCTGCCGCACGTTACTAAAACGCCCTGTTCGGACTCGCTTTCGCTACGGCTCCCGGCCTAAGGCCGTTAACCTCGCAACGTACGGCAACTCCCTGGCTCATTAAGCAAAAGGCACGCGGTCACTCATCCTACCTCGGAAAACCAAGGTAGGACTCGCTCCCACCGTTTGTAGGCACACGGTTTCAGGTTCTATTTCACTCCCCTCCCGGGGTTCTTTTCACCTTTCCCTCACGGTACTGGTGCACTATCGGTCACAGGGGTGTATTTAGCCTTGGGAGATGGTTCTCCCTGATTCCCACAGGGTTCCGCTTATCCCGTGGTACTTGGGAACACCCGCCAGGAAGTCATCTCGTTTTCGCCTACGGGGCTTTCACCCTCTATGGCTGACCTTTCCAGGTCATTCGGCTAACGAGATGATTTGTAACTTCCCGGCCTAACCCACGGCTCGGCCCGCGGATGTCCCACAACCCTGGCAATGCAACGGCCGTGGCCTTTTACACATTGCCAGTTTGGGCTCTTCCCCGTTCGCTCGTCGCTACTAAGGGAATCGCTTTTGCTTTCTTTTCCTGGGGGTACTGAGATATTTCACTTCCCCCCGTTTGCCTCCCAGCTTTCGCCGGGATGTC